>JAYTBZ010000042.1:0-4796 GCA_043736705.1 Flavobacterium sp.
AATTTATCAAGTGCCTTTGAGTGCGATTAAGAAAGACAAAGATGTTATTAGCAATATCATAAGAATACGCGATTCTATTGGGAAATTATACATTACAGGTACCGAATCCAATACGAATATGATTACCGAAGAAGCGTATGCGCCGTATCTTTCTAAAATTACTTTTGATGCAAAAGAAACCTTTGAAACGAAGGGAACGTGGGAATTAAACAATGATTTCATGTCGGGTCCTTTTATTAATTATGCCATAATCGATACGCAATACAATCGTATTTTAGTTTTAGAAGGTTTTTGTTATGCCCCTTCTAAGGAGAAACGGGATCTCATGCACGAACTCGAATCGATTATTAAATCTGTTGAAGTACAAAAAGAATAATATTTATTTTCTTTTCTTTGTAGTATAAAAAATAAAATAGGGCGATGGTACAATGGAAAATTAAGGCGTTTGACGCACTTACGGTTCACGAATTATATGATGTATTGCAATTAAGAAGTGAGATTTTTGTAGTAGAACAAAATTGCGTCTATCTTGATCTTGACGGAAAAGATAAAGTCGCCTTGCACCTCATAGGTGAATTTGAGGGGGAAATTGTGGCACATTCTAGATTGTTTCAACCCGGAATTAGCTTTGATTACGCGTCGATTGGAAGAGTTACCGTTTCGGCTAAGTACCGCGATCGAAAATGGGGACACGATTTAATGCGAGAATCCATAGCTGGAATTGCCTTGCATTTTGGCGAAAGCAACATCACTATTGGAGCACAATTGTATTTGAAAAAATTCTACGAAAGCCATGGATTTGTGCAAACGAGTGAAATGTACTTAGAAGATGATATTCCGCATATTGAAATGAAAAAAACCAACTAAATTTGTACATAAAATAAACTAAAGAGCGTCTTTGATTACATTTTGAGGATTGTTTTGTATTCAGCAGTGTTATTCAAAATACTCATCGCTTTTTTAATTTCTGTATTGTTTTTGATGTAGTATTGATACAATCCTTCTTGGTATTGATAGCGTTTTATAACGTCATTCAAAATAAGATTCTTTATTTCTTTTTGATTTTTGTCCAGTAAAGCATTCTCACTTTTTTGAAGCACGGTCAGTAATTGCTGGTATTCAGCAAGTATGGACTCGTCTATTTTTTCTTTTTTGGCTACAGCCAAAGTGTTTTTTAAAGCCAATTCAGTTTCGGTATCAAAAGAGAATTTTTGAGTTTTTAAAAACTGTTTAAAATCTATAAAATCAGCATCAGAAATCGTAGGGATACGTGTTCCTAAATCAGGATTTTTATAGTAATAACTGGTAACATAATTAAAAACCCCATCGTTTTTGATCAAAGCATCAGTGATTGCGCTTGATTTAGCATCCTCTAGTTCGATGTCGGGTTGAATTCCACCACCATCATATACAGTTCTTCCTTTTCGGGTTTTAAAAGCGGTAAAATTCTTCTCTTCGGTCTTGATGGCTTTTCCGTTTTTATCTTTTTTAGAGTAATCTAATGCCTGAATGCATCTTCCTGACGGCGTGTAATAGCGAGAAATAGTAACTTTGAGTTGTGTTCCAAAGGTTAAATCGACCGGTCGTTGTACCAGTCCTTTCCCAAAACTACGACTTCCTACGACTACAGCACGATCTAAATCTTGTAACGCGCCAGCCACGATTTCGGAGGCAGAAGCACTGCGACCATTGACAAGAATAATCAAAGGAATTTCAGTATCTACAGGATCTTTAGTTGTTTTATAGGTGCTATTGTGCTTCTCAATTTTTGATTTTGTAGTAACAATAATTTCGTTTTTGGGAACAAACAAATTGCAAATATTTACAGCTTCATTCAATAGTCCTCCTGGATTATCTCTAACGTCAAGTATAATACGTTCTGCGCCTTGTTTTTTAAGTTCTTCTAGCGCTTCTTTGGTCTCATTAGATGCTTTTTTATTGAAATGTGACAAAACAATATAGCCCGTTTTGTCGTCTATTTTGGCATAAAAAGGAACCGATTTAATTTCGACTTCGTCCAAAACAATTTGTGTTGCACTGGTTTTTCCTTGGCGGACGTATTTGATATCGATTTTAGTGTTTTTTGCACCTTTAAAAAGTTGGGAAGCATCCTCTTTAAAATCAGCCAAAACAACGTCTCCTATTTGTACAATTTCATCTCCTGCTTTCAGTCCGGCTTTATCGGCAGGGAAATTTTTATAGGCTTCTTTGACAATTAACTTGTCCTCTTTCCGAGTCAATAATGCGCCTATTCCAGTATATTCTCCGGTGTTGTTAATTTTGAATCGCACCACGTCCTGCTCGTTAAAATAAACGGTGTACGGATCTAAGTTGGCGAGCATTCCCTTAATCGCTTTGTCCATTAAATCTCCAGGATTTGTTTCATCGACATAATTGCGGTTTAATTCTTTGAAAAGAGTAGTGAAAATCTCGATTTGCTTGGCAATTTCAAAAAAATCATCTTTGAAACTAGCACCAATAAAAAGAAACGCTGAGGCGATTACGGGAATTATGAATTTTTTTTTAAAGAAAGAATACATCGTTTTATATTTTTTTTGTCTTAAATCGTTTTCTAATAAAGTAAACTAAAGTGATCATAATGAGGATAAATGGCCAAATGCTGAGTAAATTGATAAATAAACTCGAGAGACTATTGAAGCCTGACTTGATAGCAGTCCAAATTTTTGTTCCATATGATTCCGTAGCGCCACTAGCTTCGGCAATAGATTTGTAAAATTCTATAGTGATAGTGTTGTAGGAAACTTGGTTTTGCATGTAGTTTAATTGACCTTCTTTGGCTTCAATTTCTTCTCGAATAGCCGAAAGTTGTTTTTCAATTTCTAGCATTTCTGTGACCTTGTTTGCTTTTTTCAAAAGTTCAAGATACCGGTTTTCCAATACTTTTTTTGCTTTTAATCGGGCATCAAGATCAATAAAATCGGCAGTGACGTCTTGTGAAGTTATTTCTTTAGTGTCAAAATAAGCAACTCCTTTTGAAATGTCTTTCAAAAACAAATCAAAATTTTGGCTTGGGACCCGAACGGTTATATTTCTAAAAACCGACTCGTAATCTTTGCCTTCATTATCGTTTTGAATAGTTGCTTTGCTGTTTTTTACTGCATTTTGTATTTGGGTATAGGTTGCGTCTAAATCATTGGCTTCAAAACGAAGGTTGCCTGTTTTGATGATTTTTTGCTCCGTCTTTTCTTTTACGGGCGAGTCCATTTTATCAGCGCTGTAGATGCCATTTGGTGCAGATTCTCTTTTTGCGGGAAGTTTAATAGCTGAGATTTTCATATCTAAATCAGTATCAGCTTTTTTACAATTGGAAAACGCGAGTAAAAGCAATATAAATAGCACTTTGTATTTCATAAAAAAGGAATTTTAATGCTAAAAATACAAAAAATAGAATTGTTACTCTTCTTTTTTTATTTGAAGCAAAAACTTCTCAAACAATTGAATGGTTTTAGTGTTGATTTCCTCGTAGGTTAATCGGTCCTTCGTTTGGTAAAAAAACATAAAAGAATACGGTTGGTCTAGATTGTCAATTAACAAGTGTTTGTTTAAACGATAGGTTTCGCGCAACACTCGTTTGAAGTAATTGCGATCCACGGCTTTCTTGAAATTCTTTTTGGAAACCGAAACACCCATTTTAATTTTTTCTCCAGACACTTCAGGATTGTTATAATCGCCTGATTTATAAACCAATCGCAACGGATATTTAGATACAGATTTCCCTTCGGTAAACAATAATCCAATCGTGATTTTGCTTTTTAGTTTTTCGGTTTTTGGGTACGTGAAATTCATTGTAATAGAAAAAAGAGACCAATTAAAGTCGCAAAGTTACGATTAAACGTTTTGCCTATGTATTGTTTTGGATGTAAATACCGCTAAAAATATATTTCTTACTTTTGTAGCAAAATTTTAAAGCATGCAAAAACTGATTTCGTACCCCATTTCTGTTATTTATTATTTGTGCTTCGGCTTGACTTTGGTGATTTTTCATCCAATACAGTGGGTTTGTTTCAATGTTTTTGGCTACCAAGCGCATAAGAAAAGTGTTGATTATTTAAATTTTTTCTTGTTGAGGTGCACCAATCTTTTAGGAACAACTTATAAATTTGAAAATAGAGAAAGCATTCCAAAAAATGTTCCGTTGATTTTTGTGTCGAACCATCAAAGTATGTACGATATTATTGCTATGATTTGGTTTTTTCGCCGATTTCATTGTAAATTTGTCAGCAAGAAGGAGTTAGGTAAAGGCATTCCAAGTGTTTCGTATAATTTGCGTCACGGAGGTTCAATTCTTATTGATCGAAAAGATCCTAAACAAGCCATACCAGCCATTAAGGGATTGGCTGAATATATTGAGAAATACAATCGTTCAGCTGTTATTTTTCCCGAAGGAACACGAAGTAAAACGGGCTTACCCAAAGCTTTCTCCCAAACAGGATTGAAGATTTTATGCAAAAATGCCCCCTCGGCATACGTGGTTCCAGTAAGTATAAACAATTCTTGGAAAATAGTTAAATACGGGTTTTTTCCATTAGGTTTAGGAAATCGCCTTACCTTTGTAGTGCATAAACCTTTAGCGGTTAGCGAATATGATTTTGCTGATTTGATGGAAAAAACCGAAGCAGCAGTAGTTCAAGGAATAAAAATTTAATTTATATATATAATGTCAATAAAAAACATTCGATTAGAAGTAATGCAGTTTTTGGAAAAAAACGTAGACAGCTTTGTCGATCAGTATCTAATTCCAGTAGAAAAAATATGGCAACCTACAGATTTTTTGC
>JAYTBZ010000043.1:0-10797 GCA_043736705.1 Flavobacterium sp.
ATTCAAACCATAAAACGGATTTTTATCATAGTCTGTCTGCGAAACAATAATTTTATCATGAGGATATTTGCCTATTAAATCGTTTGCAAAATTCACAACTCGATCAATTACAATTGCTTTTTGAATAGCCTCTAATTTATTATTTTTTAAATTAGTCAGTACTTCTACAGTGCTATTTTTAAAACTTTCAAAACTTAATTTAGGTTCAATGATAAGATTGAAATTGGTTCTATTTTCACCTGATAATTGATAACTCGTAAAAGTTGCCTCATTAAGTGGTTTACTACTATTTAAATCAGAAATAGCTTCAAGATTTTTAGGAATTTTCAATTCAATTTGAAAACTAGTGGTAGCATTAGCAATATCATCTAAATTAATATTGCTGTATCTTACAAATTGATGATTCTCATAACGAGCCGGTGTCAAAAACCAGTTTTTGAGAGTAATAACTCCATTGGAATTATATCCGTATTTTGTAAATTTATCACTAGGAATTTTAGTCAAGTACGAGAGAAACAAGGTGATTTTCTGATTGGGAAGTAGCTTTTCTTTTAATTTAATTTCAATTAAATCAGGTTTTTTCTCGGTTCTTTCCCAAGATAAATCCATTTTATTTGCATCCAAAATAGAGATATTCGTGGTACTTCCTCGTTCTTCCTCTTTGGCCAAATGAAAGCCTCTATAAAATTCATCCGAAAAACGTTTGGCAAGTGGTGTATTTTTATTAGAATAGGCGTTGTTCCAATCGTTTAAAACAATCGACGTTAAAGTGTCATTTGATTGATTAAAAAATATAATTTCCTGCTGTGTGCTTATTGTTTTAGTATTTGAATTCAATTCAACAACCATTTTAGAATGATGTTGTGCTTGCAGTTTTACTGAAAGTAATATGACAACGGTATATAAAGTAATTTTAAAGAGTAAATTCAAGTGCTTGGATTGATTGTATTAAAAAATAAATATACTTTTTTTAAATTAAAATAGAACAAAAAAATTATTAACACAAAAAAAAGCTGTCGATTTAGACAGCTTTTTTGTTAGAAATTTGGAGATAAATTATACTTTTTATAAAACTTATCTAGCACATCAACCACTTCATCTTCGGTATCCACAATTTTAAATAAATTCAAATCATCAGCACTTACTGTGTGTTCTCTTTCTACTAAAACTGTTTTTACCCAATCCATTAATCCAGACCAAAAGCTCGATCCAACTAATATAATTGGGAATTTAGCAATTTTCTTAGTTTGTATTAAGGTTATAGCTTCAAACAATTCATCCATAGTTCCAAAACCTCCGGGCATCACGACAAATCCTTGCGAATATTTGACAAACATTACTTTTCGAACAAAGAAATAATCAAAATTTAAGTTTTTATCGTTGTCAATATAGGGATTGTAATGTTGCTCAAACGGCAGTTCAATATTCAATCCTACCGAAGTTCCGCCACCTAGATGTGCGCCTTTATTTCCAGCTTCCATGATTCCCGGACCACCACCTGTAATCACACCATAACCCGCTTTACTAATTTTATAAGCAATTTTTTCAGCTAACAAGTAATATGGATCTTCTGGTTTTGTTCTTGCAGAACCAAAAATACTTACACACGGACCTATACGTCCCATACTTTCATACCCATTGACAAACTCGGCCATAATCTTAAATATGGCCCAACTATCATTAGTTCTAATCTCGTTCCAAGTTTTTTGTTTTAGTCGGTCTTGGATTACTTTATCCTCGTCATTATCAAAATCTTCTAATCTCATATTTAAAAAAATAATTTAATTTCTGTTTTTTGGGAGCTATTTCCTGCTGTCCGTTCTATCTTTTTATTTTTCTAAAGAAAAAAATAAAAAGGATGCCACTTCCATCAGGGCTAGGTAAATTTAATACTTTTGTTCTTCAATCGATTTAGTTACTTTAGATATAATTTTACCAGTATGTTCGGTAGTTTTTGATTCAATAAGCATTATTAAACATTCGTCAATTGATGAAACTCTATGGTTTATACCTTTTTTTACCACAAATAAATCTCCTTTTTTCATAGATAATTTAGGCTCGTTTTCAATTTCCATTAAAAGTTCTCCTTCTACAATGTAAAATAATTCATCTTCATTTTCGTGATTATGCCATGGCAGATCTTGGCCTTTAATCTTAGCCACTTTAATAAATTGATCATTAACTTCGCCAATTATTTTAGGTGAAAAGTAGTTTTGGACACCGGTGAACGCTTCTTTTAAATTCATAATTTCCGGAAATTATTTTTTGAGTTTTTATTGATACTAAAGTAATTCTTTTTTCAAAAACTGCGCAGTGTAACTTTTTTTAATTTTTATAATTTCTTCCGGAGTTCCCTTGGCAATAAGCTGTCCGCCTCCTTTTCCACCTTCAGGACCTATGTCTATAATGTAATCGGCTAGTTTAATCACATCCATATTGTGCTCGATAATCAAAATAGTATTGCCTTTATCAACTAGTTTGTTAATCACTTCCATCAACACCCTAATATCTTCAAAATGCAAGCCTGTTGTAGGTTCGTCCAGGATATAAAACGTATTTCCGGTATCTTTTTTAGATAATTCTCCAGCAAGTTTAATGCGTTGCGCTTCACCACCAGAAAGTGTCGTACTCTGTTGGCCAAGTGTGATGTAACCCAAGCCAACATCTTGTATCGTTTTTACTTTTCTATATATTTTCGGAATCATTTCAAAAAACGGAACCGCTTCATCAACCGTCATATTCAACACATCCGAAATAGATTTTCCTTTGTATCGAATTTCCAATGTTTCTCTATTAAAACGCTTTCCTTGACAGGTTTCACATTCTACATAAACGTCTGGTAAAAAGTTCATTTCAATTGTTCGCACACCCGAACCTTCACAAGTTTCACAGCGTCCGCCTTTTACATTAAAACTGAATCGTCCCGCTTTGTAACCCCGAATCATGCTTTCAGAAGTCATTGTAAACAAATTTCTGATTTCGGTAAAAACTTCGGTGTATGTTGCTGGATTACTTCGTGGCGTTCTACCAATCGGACTTTGGTCAATATCAATTACTTTATCAATATGTTCCAAACCTTCTATTTTTTTGTACGGTTGCGGTTTCTTGACACCATTGAAATAATAGGCGTTCAAAATAGGGTAGAGCGTTTCATTTATCAACGTTGATTTTCCGCTTCCCGAAACTCCAGTCACACAAATCATTTTACCCAAAGGCAATTCTATCGAAACATTCTTCAAGTTGTTTCCTGTTGCTCCTGTGAGTTTCAGGAATTTTCCATTTCCTTCTCTACGTTTTGCAGGAACTTCGATTTTCATTTCGCCATTCATATACATTGCTGTAATAGTATGATGTTTCAGGATTTCTGCAGGTGTTCCTTTGCTGATGATTTCGCCTCCATATTTCCCGGCTTTAGGGCCAATATCAATTACATAATCGGCACGTTCAATCATGTCTTTATCGTGTTCTACCACAATCACGGAGTTTCCAATATCTCGTAATTGTTCTAACGAATGAATTAATTTTTCGTTATCTCTTTGGTGTAAACCAATACTTGGTTCATCCAAAATATACAAAACACCAACTAACTGGGAACCAATTTGAGTTGCCAAACGAATACGTTGTGCTTCACCACCGGAAAGAGATTTGGAGCTTCGGCTTAAAGCCAAATAATCTAAACCTACATTCATCAAAAAGTTCAGTCGATCCTTAATCTCTTTGATTACTTCAGTTGCTATACGCTTCTGTTTATCAGACAAGTGATTATCTAAATCAAGAAACCAAGCGGTCAAATCCGAAATGTCCATATCACACAATTCGGTAATGTTTTTTTCATTAATTTTAAAGAACTGCGCTTCTTTTTTCAAACGAGAACCTTCACAAACTGGACATTTTATTTCGTCCATAAACTCCTTTGCCCAACGTTTTATAGCTGTGGAACCACTTTCGTCATGTTGGTTTTTTATGAAATGCGAAATCCCTTCAAAATCAATTTTGTATTCGCGGGCAACACCTAAATCTTTGGAATTGATGGTAAATTTTTCTTTTCCACCATTCAAAATCATTTCCATGGCTTCATCCGGAATAGCTGCTACAGCATCCGTCAATTTGAATCCATATTTTTCTCCGATGATTTCCAATTGCTTGAAAATCCAAGATGATTTATATTCGCCAAGCGGCGCAAAACCACCTGCTTTTATGGATAATTTCGGGTTTGGAATAATCTTTTTAGGGTTAATTTCATTTACCGTTCCCAATCCGTTACAATGATCACAAGCGCCTTTTGGGGAATTGAAAGAAAATAAATTCGGTTCTGGATTCTGGTAGGAGATTCCAGTGCTTGGACACATCAAATTCCGACTGAAAAAGCGCACTTCATTAGAATCTTGATCTAAAACCATTAACACATTTTCACCTTGATTCATAGCTGTATTGATGCTTTCTGACAAACGTTTTTCGTTATCTTGAGTATCATCAATAACCATTCTATCCACAACAATTTCTATGTCGTGGGTTTTATAACGGTCCAATTTCATCCCTAAAGTAATATCCAGCACTTCACCATTAACTCGTACTTTAAGAAAACCT
The DNA here is from genome assembly GCA_043736705.1 of Flavobacterium sp. GTDB lineage: Bacteria > Bacteroidota > Bacteroidia > Flavobacteriales > Flavobacteriaceae > Flavobacterium. The sequence continues at coordinate 4,588 of JAYTBZ010000043.1, forward strand.
TGCTTGGCAATTTGCTGAAAAAGCTCCGCATAGTGCCCTTTTCGAGCACGAATAACGGGGGCCAAAATATTAATTCTTTTGCCTGCAAAATCTTGAATAATTAAATCTTTGATTTGCTCATCAGAATAGGAAACCATTTTTTCTCCGGTGTTATAACTGTATGCATCGGCACCACGAGCATACAATAAACGTAGAAAATCATAAATCTCTGTGATCGTTCCCACAGTAGAACGCGGACTTTTACTAGTGGTTTTTTGTTCGATAGAAATTACAGGGGAAAGTCCGTCAATTTTATCTACATCAGGGCGTTCTAAACCACCCAAAAATTGACGCGCATATGCCGAAAAAGTCTCTACATAACGGCGTTGCCCTTCTGCATAAATCGTATCAAAAGCTAATGAGGATTTACCAGAACCTGAAAGACCAGTAATCACTACTAGTTTTTCACGAGGAATGGAAATATCTATATTTTTTAAGTTGTGTACGCGAGCGCCTTGAACTTCAATGGTATTGTCTTTATCTAGCATAATTTTTTGCAAAAAGCAAAGTTACCAATTTGATTTGTTTTTTTGATGCAACAGTTTAGAAGTTTGTGTTAAAGATACTTTCTGAAATATCATAAATCAATAATTTTTAGACCATAAAAAAAGCGCTAACAAAATTGTTAACGCTCTCTTTCAAAAATATTTATACTTGTTATTCAGCTATAAAATCATTAAAAGATTTGATTTCGAAAGTTATAGTCATTTGTTTGGCTTTCTTTTGATAAGAAGCTTCAAACTTTAATTTTAACATTTTAAAGTCGTTTACTGCAGCATCAAATCGTTGTTTTATAGCGTCCATGTTTTCTATTTGGGAAGGAGACGGCGCCGCAAAACTAGTAGCAACATTAGCATATAATTCTCCTAATTTTTCTCTTAATTGGGGTTCTGCAGTACCTACGTAGTTATCACCTGTCGTTACTACCATTCTAGCTTTGAGATTTTCAAAAGCTATTTTTATTTTGGTTGCTTCCTTAGTATATGATTTGTCTTCTGCCATTAGTTCTGTCAACAAACTAAGTGTCTGATCAATTTCATATACTTTGTAGGCCAACTCTTCATTCATATTGAATAATTCTCGTGTAATGTCGCGTCCTTTTTGTCTATCTGCTGCAGAGATACTGCTTTTAGGATCATTTACTACTTTTAATACATGGGTGTAAGTTTCTTTCCCTTTAGTAAGAACAGCTTTGTAATTGCCTTCCGCTACTCTAGGTGCTGTAAAGCCGGAGTTGGAAATTGTTTTTCCAGCAGCTATTTTAGGGTTTTTCATATTGTAGTTCCAGTTTACAATATTGATCCCTTTCTGTTTACCTGGGCTTAGTGTAGTGATTTTATTTCCATTTTCATCTTGGATTTCAAGATCCATTTTCCCTAAAGTGTGGCGTTTTTTCAAGTAATAAATAATCTGAGCACTAGAAGAAGGATTGGCTCCCACAAATTCCAGTTCGGTTGCGGTTGTTCCAAAATTTGACTGTTCTTCAATAACTGCAGGTTTTAAATTAAAGAAATGCAGGTCTTTATTTAATACTTGTTGATTAATTTGACGTAATGGAGTAATATCGTCCAAGATTATAATTCCTCTTCCGTGAGTTGCCATAACTAGATCATTGGTTTTTTTATTTAATTCCATATAATGAACGGCTACTGATGGCATTTTGTTAGTAAAGTGTGACCAATTACTTCCACCATCAATAGTGATATACAAACCTTTTTCGGTACCTAAAAATAACAAATTTTCATTTATATAATCTTCTTGAATATTTCTAACAAACCCATCTACATCAGCAGTGATTATTGATTTCCAAGTTTTTCCAAAATCTGTTGTTTTGTAGGTATACGGTGTGAAGTCATTATTACTATGCCCTTCAAAAACTGCATATGCTGTACCTTCTCCAAAAACGCTAGCCTCAATGTGATAACACCAAGTGTTTTTAGGTAATCCAGAAATATTAGCAACAACATTTGTCCATGTTTTTCCACCATCCTGAGTAACTTGAATAGCACCATCATCGCTGCCAGCCCATATTACCTTTTCATTTAAAGGTGATTCAGCAATGGTAAAAAGTGTGCAATGATTTTCGGCTCCTGAGTTGTCTTTAGATAAACCTCCAGAGTTTTCTTGGTTCATTTTTTTCGGATCATTGGTAGTCAAATCAGGGGATATTTTTGTCCATGTTCGTCCCATATCTTCCGACTTATGTACAAATTGACTTCCGATATAAAGTCGGTCGGTTTGTTTTTTACTGACTTCTATTGGAGTATTCCAATTAAAACGTAGTTTGGGATCTCCTTTTACTGCCAATGGCTGAATCGTAATTAATTCTTGACTATCGATATTGAAACGCCAAACGTTTTCAGCACCTTGCATTTCACTATAAATGATGTTTTTTGAAGGGTGCTTTACGACTCTGAAACCATCTCCATAACCTACACGAGTCCAATCTCTAGATTCGATACCTCCAGGACTTTTAGAAGGACCGTACCAGGAACCATTATCCTGCAATCCGCCGTACACATTATAAGGTTCTTTATCGTCTAGACTTACATGATAAAATTGTGAAACCGGTAAATTAGAAACCATTTCCATCGTGGAGCCACCATCCCAGCTTCTGTAAATTCCGCCGTCAGTTGCGCTATACAAGCGATTACTGTCATTAATGTCAAAAGTAATGTCGTGTATGTCACTGTGCATAGTTCCTAAACTTTTGAAAGTTTTCCCACCATCTTTACTAATAGATCCTGATAATCCTGCTTTTGCAACGATATCAGCATTTTTTGGATCCACAACAATTCTTGAAAAATAAAATGGACGTACCACTAAACCAAAATCACTATTTAAATGTTTCCAACTTGCACCTGCATCATCTGATCGGTACAAACCATTTTTATCACTTTTTTCAGTTTCAAGCACAGAGTACAATATATTCGAATTGGTAGGCGCAACTGCAATTGCAATTCTTCCTAACTTACCTTGTGGAAAACCGTTGTGAATTTTATTCCATGTTTTACCGTTATCTGTTGATTTATATAAAGCAGATTGCGTTCCACCTGAACTAAATGACCATCCTGTTCTTCGGAATTCCCAAAAACTAGCATACATGATATTGGTATTTTTTGGATCAATAATTAAATCCGAACAACCTGTTTTAGCATCTATAAAGAATTCTTTTTTCCAAGTGGCTCCTCCATCTGTAGTTTTATAAATACCGCGTTCATCACTGTCGCCCCATAAGGCTCCCAAAACGCCCACCCATACAATGTCACTGTTTTTTGGATCGACAACTATAGAACTGATACGGTCCGATTTTGGTAATCCCATATTTTTCCAGTTTTGTCCGCCGTCTGTGGATTTATAAATTCCATCACCAAGAGATACACTGTTTCGTGTCCAAGTTTCTCCAGTTCCTACCCAAATATTTTGATCAGGTTTTGATGGATCTATAGCCACACAACCTATTGACTGTATGTTTCCATCAAAAATTGGAGCAAATGACGCTCCACCATCATAACTTTTCCAAACACCTCCACCAGCTGTAGCTGAATAAATAATTTTATTGTTGGTTGGATGCATTTCTAAGTCTGTAATACGGCCACTCATCAAGGCAGGACCAAGATGTCTTGCGGATAAGTCACCAAATAATTCTTTTCCTTTTAGAATCACATTTTCCTGTGCGCTAATAGTAGATAATCCAAAAAGAAATAAAGTTGCTAGTAATAGGTTGGTTTGTTTCATAGGTATTTTAACTTTTAATCTAAATATTAAATTTCTTCCTTTCCACAGCGTAGAAAAACTAATGAATTTAGTTCAGTTCTTACATTAATTTCGTTAATTCTACTTATGGCTATAAAATGTTTGAACAGGAATCAGCTGTGGACATGCTTCGTGAATTACTTTATCTTAATAGCTGTTTGTAGCGTGTAGCGTTTTATATTCGAAGTTTAAAAAAAATCCCCAACATAGGTTGAGGATCGATTGTTAATGTCTATCATTATTGAGCTGGAAAAGCAAAAGCACTTTCAACAACTGTAGGATTTAAAGTTATCTTTTTAACTTTCATTTCTTGTCCCATCATATTCATTGAAAATGGGAAATATATTCCGTCAACTTCTTGATAATCGCTCATTGTAGAAACCGATTTTTGACCTTTCATAGGACCTTGTTTAATTTCTGTTTCTGTTGCTATTGGTAAATAATTTTCCGTATCAAAATAGTAGTAGGATACATCATCCATTTTTACTCCATCAACTGTAACGGGTTTTTTTGTAAATTTTACTTTGAAACACTCAGTACCTTCTTTAGTTTCTTTTCCTGTAAATTCAGCTACATAACCTTTAGCCTTATAGTCTAACAATGCATCAGGAAAGTCATTATTACTCAAAAGAGCGTTTGCAGTTGCTTCAGCATCACTTTTTTCAGCTTTCATAGTCATAAAATTGGTATTCCAGATGGTTTTACCGTCTGAAGCCATTTGCGTGATTTCTTTTCCTTGTAAATTAATTTTAACATACATTTTACCTCCTGTTAATTGAACCATTTCTACAGGAATTTCCATACCTTGAGCATTTACACTCATATCCATTTTTACTCCTTTAATACTTTTTAGTTTATCTTGACCGCCAATAGTTGTAATGTACTTAGAGATTACTTCATCTGCACTTTGTGCAAAAATTGGTGTACTAGCAATTGAAAATAAAAATGCAACGATTGATACTTTAAATGTTTTCATATTTTTTTTATTTGGTTTAATAGGTTAGTATATTTTTATTTTAAAATGTTACACGCTTAACTACAATCCTTGTTAATTTTTGTTTTGTTAGTTGTTTAAAATATATAAAACTAAACTTCAAGCTATAAGATATGATATAATTGCAATATTATCTTTTCATTAGGTTAAAAAGAATTCTATTTATTGTTAGTGTCTTTGTAGTAAATACTATGTTGAAAGAAAGTTTTTTAGTGTTTAAACCAAAATTTATTCAATTGTCATTGATTTAAGTTTGGTTCTATAGGCTTCGAGTACAACAGATTTAGAAATAAAACCAAAATATTTTCCCTCTTTGAGAACGGGTAAGAAGGCTTTTTTCGATTTTTCAAATTTATTCATGACCATTTCCATACTGTCATCAGGAGAAATGATTTCTGTAGGTTCTATCATTATTTCTTTAACCAAAGTATATTTTACTCGGTAGGCATTGAATATTATTTCTCGAATATCATTAAAATGAACAATTCCCAACAAGTTCTTTTCGGAGTCAACGACTGCAAAAATAACTTGATTGGAATGAGAAATTAAATCTACAAGTCTTTCTAAATTTTCATTAGAAGAAACCGTTAAATAGTCAGTTTGTATTATTGAAGTGGTCTCTAAAGTCGAAAGGATATTGGTGTCTTTGTTGCTGGTAAATGCATGACCTTTTTTGGCTAAATTTTTAACATCCATTGAATGTTTTTCAAATCGTTTTGAAATCGCAAAACTAATGGAAGCCACAATCATAAGCGGAATCATCAAGTTATAACCTCCCGTAATCTCCGCAATTAAGAATATCGCAGTCAAGGGAGCATGAAACAAACCACTTAAAATTCCTGCCATTCCCACTAAAGTAAAATTACTTACGGGTAATTTTGTAAGTCCTGTCAAATTTAAAAATTTAGAGAAAAAGAAACCAACATACGATCCCAAAAATAGGGAAGGAGCAAAGTTCCCTCCGTTTCCACCACTGCCTAAAGTAATTCCGGTTGCAAAAACTTTGAGCATCATGGTTAAACCAACAAATACTAATAAAGCCCAGCTGTTGTCTCGAAAACCACTAAACAATGTGTTTTCCAATAATTTACCAGGATCACTCTCCGATAATGTTTTGATGCTTTCGTAACCTTCTCCAAAAAGCGTCGGAAAAATAAATATTAGAATAGCCAAAATCGACGAACCAAAAATCGCTTTTCGATAAGGCGATAATTTAAGTCTTTCAAAAAATTGTTCTACTTTCTGGAAATTACGAGAATAATAAACAGAAATAAATCCAGTAAAAATACCCAGAAGGATATAGAAAATAATATTATGATAATCAAAACTTTGTTGCTGTTTGAACGACAATAAAATTTCTTCATCTAATGCAATTACAGAAACTAAAGCACCTGTTGCAGCAGCAATCATAATGGGAGTAA
>JAYTBZ010000044.1:0-4779 GCA_043736705.1 Flavobacterium sp.
TTTGTAAACCATTCCTTCAAGTTGAAGGTATTCTTTCATCCAGAGATAGTCCTCGCTATCAAATGCTCCACCACTAAAATAGATTGGTCTTTTCCAGTTGTTATTAGCTACAATATCAAGCATCATTAACCTGTTTTTGTATAAAGCACTGCCTTTAATGTCTAGGTCAATGTATGGAACAATCGAATCATTATCTTTTGGATTAACGACTTTGTTTTTAATAATTGTATTTTTATCAACAGGAATTCGGATCTTATTTGTTGGGTAAAAATGGATGGTTTGACCATTTTGCATGTCAACTGTTGATTTCGGATTTTTGATAAAAGTAATCAAATCCTTGATGTCCCAACGGCTTTCCACTTTTGGAATATGAGCTACATAATCCAGTTTATCACCCACATATTGATCGTGTGTAAAGGAGATGGGCAATGGATCAGATTCATAGGTTTTAGTTTTCATTTGATCAATATACCAATCAGTCATAAATAAACTTGTATTTACGATTTTGACATCTGTTCGAACGCCTTCAATTTCTTGTGCGTACCAGAGTGGAAAGGTGTCATTATCACCAATGGTGAATAAAATTGCATTTGGATCACAAGATTCTAGATAGGCTTTTGCCATTGCAACAGCTGTAGATTTTCCAGAGCGATCGTGATCATCCCAGTTTTGAGAAGCCATAAGGACTGGCGCTGCTAGTAAACTTGCTGCTATTAATATTGGCCCAGCTAGTTTTGGTGCTAAATATTTTGTAGCGCTCTCGTACAAGGCATACACGCCAAAACCAATCCAGATAGCAAAAACGTAGAAGGATCCCACCAAAGCATAATCGCGCTCTCTTGGTTCAAAAGGTCTTTCGTTCAAGTAAATTTTTAATGCGATTCCCGTAAAAAGGAACAAAGCAAGTAAAACGTAAAAGCTTTTCAAGTCTTTATTGGCATGATACATTAAACCAATTAATCCTAAAATAAAAGGTAAAAAGAAATAGACATTGCGACCTTTATTGTTGAGTACATCCGAAGGGAGATTGTCTTGGCTTCCCAAGTGTAATTCATCTATAAAATTGATACCACTAAGCCAGTTTCCGTCCAGATAATCATATTTCCCTTGAATATCATTTTGTCTTCCAACGAAATTCCACATCAAATACCTCCAATACATATAACCAAATTGGTATTCAACCATGAATCCTAGATTATCAATAGTGCTAGGTTTTTCAACCAATAAATAATCACCATAGCTTTTTAAGAAGGTAACATAACCTTCATTATCAATTTGTTTTTGAGCGTAAGCTTGTCTGAATTCGGTAACAATTTTTTCAGTTTCATTTCTCAACTGTGCAATTGCTTTGTTGTAATCTTCCTCACTCAATTGACTTGGATCAATACCGTATTTAGCTAAATCATCTTCGTATGGATAATCAGGATTCAATTTAAACTCTGGTGGATTGGTAAAATTCATATAGTTTTCAATATGATCACCGCTCCACATCCTTGGTAAAATCGTTTTCTGATTGTTATCTGTATTTTGATCGGCATTTTTGAAATTATTCGTAATAATATATTTCCCAGTTTTGTAATCACGTTCATAATTGGGCGCTTTATCAAGATACGGATTTTCCTTGTCTAAACCAGCAAAAGCTTCAGTGTATTGCGGTCCGTAAAATAAAGGATTCACACCATATTGTTCTCTGTTGTAATAGGCTAGAACTTCAGCAGCATCAGAAGGTTTGTTTTCGTTGATAACGGTATTAGCATTGGCACGAATTGGTAACATCATCCAAGTCGAAAAACCAATCAGGATAAAAAGAACACACAAGATTAAGGTATTGTAAGTGGCAAGCCCTTTTTTGTTAGTGTATTGCAAACCAAAATAAAACAACGCAATTAGCAATACAGTAACAAAGATACTTCCTGAGTCAAATGGTAGCCCAAGACTATTTACCATAAAAACTTCGGTTTTACCAAAGAATCCCATAGTAAGAGGCAAAAGCAATTTGAAAATAAATAGTAATACAGCAATCACTACGATATTAGCAATAATAAAATTTTTAAGTGTAACTACTTTATAATTTTTGAAAAAGTAAAGAAAACCTATTGCAGGAATCGTTAATAAAGCCATGAAGTGAACCCCAAAAGAAAGTCCAACAACCAGTGAGATAATTAACAACCATTTATTACCTCTTGGTTTGTCCATGTCTTGTTCCCAGCGCAAACCCAACCAGAATAGTAAGGCAATAAATAAGGAGGCCATGGCATATACTTCCGCTTCAACGGCGTTATACCAAAAACTATCCGAAAAAGTATAGGCTAGTGCCCCTACAAATGAACTCCCAAGAATAACAACATCATTATTTTTATTCAATTCTGAAAATCGAGAAACTAATTTTCTTAAAATGATTGATGAAGACCAAAATAAAAATAAAATGGTAAAGGCACTTGAAAATACTGACATCATATTGACCATTAAGGCAATTTTTGTATTGTCGGAAGCAAACATGGCGAAAAAAGCGCCAATCATCTGGTACAAGGGCGCTCCTGGAGGGTGACCTACTTCTAATTTTGCCGCAGTGGCAATGTATTCGCCGCAATCCCAAAAACTCATTGTGGGTTCAACAGTTAGTGTGTATGTTAACAATGCGATTCCAAATGTAAGCCAACCAATAATTGTATTCCACTTATTGAAATTGAATGTTGCTTTATCCATGTACCTAAATTTAATTTAATTTTGAATTACAAAGAAAATGTTTTTTTGTTGAACGAGGATACCATTAACATTATTTTCTAGAAAAGTAGTACATTTTAATAACGTATTGATTGTAAGCGGGTTTTGTGATTTTTTACAGTTGTTTGAAATTTTAATGAATTTTTTTTCATAAAAAGGTAAAATAAACTTGTACAAACTAAAATTTATTATAAATTTGCACTCGCTTAACAGCAATGCTGGTCTATGGTGTAATGGTAACACAACTGTTTTTGGTGCAGTCTTTCTAGGTTCGAGTCCTAGTAGACCAACGTAAAACCCCTCACTTTTGAGGGGTTTTTTTATGGGACGAATCCAAGATTTAGAAACATAGTTCTAGTATGCTATCTTGAAATAGTGCAGAAATTTTAATAGGATAAAATTTTACATTGAACGCACTAGATTTTGAAAGTAATGACTGGTTTGACCGTGTGGTTAACGAGGTCTTCACTGATGCTTCCGTTAAAAAAGTGAGCAAATCCAGTTCTTCCGTGTGTGCAAAGACCTATCAAATCGGCATTAATGCTGTTGGTGAAATTGACAATTCCATTTTCTATATTGACATCATTATAAATATGAGCAGTATAATTTTTGATTTCAAAGCTTTTAATAAATTTTTTCATGATGCCCTCTGCTTCCTTGGTGGTTTTAAAGCTATTGGGCGTGCAAATCGTCACTAAAAAGAGATTGGCATTAAATATTTTAGCAAATTCGACCATTTTTTGGAAAGGTTTTTTAGTTTCTTCCGAAAAATCAGAGGCAAAGACAAAATTGTTGAAAGTAAAGTTTTGGATGTTTTTTTTGATCACAAGAACTGGAATTTCGGAGAGCCGTACTATTTTTTCAGTATTTGATCCAATAATTATTTCTTCAATGCCGGAAGTTCCATGTGAACCCATAACAATTAAATCAATTTCATTTTTTTTATTAAAGGATAAAATACCGCTAAAAGCGCTCTCAAATTGAATGGATACGTGAACTGAAATCCCATCTAAATAGGGCTGTTCTTTTATTTTTAAAAGTCTTTCATTTGCTTTTTGGATAAATAACATTACTTCGGGAATGCTTCTGCCTTCAATTACTGCGTCATTCATTTGATGTGGTAATTCTAATAAATGCAGTAAAAAAATTTCACAATTATTTTTTTTTGCAATTGAAGCGGCAACTTGTAATGCGTTTTCGGCAAAATTAGAAAAATCGGTAGGTACTAAAATTCGTTTCATAGCTTTAAAGTTTAAAATGGGGTAAAAACTCTTATTCTAATCGTACAATAAAGATAAGAAATTATTTTACGGCAACTGATTATTTTAGTTTATAAAAAAACACTATCTTTGCACCGTTATTTATTAAAATCTAGATAATGAGGGGACTAAATGTCCCCTCTTTTTATAAAAATATGACATTTAAAGAAAAAGTAACTACATTGTTGACAGAAGGCTTGTTAGAAAAGCCATCGATTTTTTTGATAGACCTTATCATTACTGACGCTTTTAAGGTTATTGTGACTTTAGACGGTGATAACGGAGTTGCATTGCAAGACTGTATCGATGTGAGCAAATTCATTGATGCTAACTTAGATAGAGAGGAGCAAGATTATTCTCTAGAAGTCGCTTCGGTAGGTGTTGGATCTCCATTAAAATTAACTAGACAATACAAGAAAAATATAGGTCGAACACTGATAGTGAAGACTTCCACAGAAATTATTGAAGCAGAATTAGTAAATGCTAATGATGATTTTGTAATTTTGTCGTGGAAAGCAAGAGAACCTAAGAAGTTAGGAAAAGGGAAAGAAACAGTTCAAAAAGAGCTCACATTGCCTTACGTAGATATAAAAGAAGCAATTGTTACAGTAACATTTTAATTAAAGAATTCGCATGGAAAATTTAGCATTAATCGATTCATTCTCAGAGTTTAAAGATGATAAACTTATTGATCGTGTAACGCTTATGGCAATTTTAGAAGATGTATTTAGAAATGCATTGAAAAAAAAATACGGTTCAGATGATAATTTTGACATCATCATAAATCCTGATAAAG
>JAYTBZ010000045.1:0-4771 GCA_043736705.1 Flavobacterium sp.
GCCATTACTGATGCTAATGCTAATAATAGTGATTTATCAGACTTACCGATAGTAGTTTATTTAGGGTATTCCATTCACGGAAATGAGTCTAGCGGTACAGGTGCTGCAATCGCTTTGACTTATTATCTTGCAGCAAATGATAGTCCTGAACTAATGAAAACATTAGATAAAACGATAATATTATTGGACCCATCCTTTAATCCAGATGGCTTGCATCGTTTTTCGACTTGGGTTAACAGTAATAAAAGTGACAACTTAGTAACTGACCCTAACGATCGCGAGTTCAATGAAGCCTGGCCAAGAGGACGTTTTAACCACTACTGGTTTGACATGAACAGAGATTGGTTGCCGGTGCAGCTTCCAGAAAGTCAGGCTCGTATAAAAACTTTTAGAAAGTGGATGCCAAATGTCCTGTGTGACTTTCATGAAATGGGAACAAATTCTACCTACTTTTTCCAGCCAGGTGAACCCACTCGAACGAATCCGCTTACTCCAGAACTAAATCAAGTGCTAACGCGTAAAATTGCAGGATTCCATGCTAAAGCACTGGATAAAATAGGTAGTTCCTATTTTGTTGAAGAAAACTATGACGATTTTTATTACGGTAAAGGATCTTCTTACCCTGACATCAATGGTACCATTGGAATTTTATTTGAACAAGCCAGCTCAAGAGGACATGCCCAGGAAAGTGCTAATGGTATTTTGACGTTTCCATTCACTATCCGAAATCAATTTACAACCAGTTTATCAACCTTGCAAGCAACAACTGAAATGCGTGAAGAACTGCTGGCTTACCAGAGAGATTTTTATAAAAATGCAGCAACTGATAGTAATAAAAGTAAAATTAAAGGCTATGTTTTTGGTGACGAAAAAGACGCTTCAAGAGTACATGAATTAGCCCAAATTCTAAGTCAGCATAAAATAAAAATGCAAGAATTAAAAGAGGATGTCATCATAAACAAAAAGAAATTTTCTAAAAATTTAAGTTATTTTATTCCTGTCGCACAACAAAACACTAAATTGATTAATGCAATATTTGACCGTCAACTACAATTTAAAGACAGTTTGTTTTATGATATTTCGGCATGGAGTTTTGATCTAGCTTTCAACCTCAACTTTGAAAGCGTAAATACATTTGATAATGCGGGCAATGATTACGAACCAAATCTAAAAAAAGGTTTTGTTTCCAAGAAAAGTGACATCGGCTATTTGATGGAATGGACAGATCATAAAGCTCCAAAATTATTAAACCAATTACTAGTTAAGGGCTTGCGTGTAAGAACCACCAAAAAACCATTTACGCACAATGGAAAAACATTTTCATATGGTTCTTTATTTATTCCTGTCCAAAATCAGGAATTAAGTAGCGAGGAAATTTTTAACTATTTGAATCAAATTATTTCCGATTATGCTATCGAAATTACAGCCGTTGAAACTGGTTTTACGGACGGTGTCAATTTAGGCAATCCAAATTTTGTGACATTGACACAACCTAAAGTCGCTATGATTGTAGGGCAAGGTGTCGATCCCGCTGATGCTGGAGAAATTTGGCACATGTTTGACCAAAAAGCCGCGATACCATTGACCAAAATTGACATGGAACAGCTCGATGGAGTAAATTTGAGCAAGTACACTACTCTAATTTTAGTAAATGGTTCTTATTCTAAAATTTCAGCTAAAACAGTGACTAAAATTGGGCAATGGGTACAAAATGGAGGAACTTTAATTGCTTACCAAGATGCAATTAAATGGCTGAATCAAAATGAGTTAACCGCATTGACTCTTAAAACTTCAAAACTGGAAGCTAAAGAAATTACATTCGAGCAAGCAGATGACTATAAAGGAGCACAAGAAATTGCAGGAGCTATATTTGAAACTAAATTGGACTTATCACATCCTATTAATTTTGGAATGCCTAGAAATACACTTCCTATTTTTAGGAATACATCAATCATGATTGAACCCAATAAAAACAGTTACAACAACCCTATTCAATACACGAAAACTCCATTGATTAGTGGTTATATTTCTAAAGAAAAACTCGCACTTTTAAAAGAAACAGTACCTTTTCAATCCATAAAAAAAGGAGATGGCAACATAATTCTATTTACAGACAACACTAATTTTAGAGCATTTTGGTTGGGAACTGAAAAGCTATTGTGGAATGCTATTTTCTTCAGTAAATTGATGTAAAAAATTATAATCTAACGCGAACAGGTTAAGGCCCAGAGTAAGTAACAGTTCTCGACTGCTCTCGAACGGACAAGCATATATGACCAACTTTAGAATAAAATTAGTTATAAAAAAAATGACATTCTCTCGAATGTCATTTTTTTTAAATAGATTCAATATTAATTATTTTTCTAGCAATCCAGCGTTTCTCAAGTACGGTTCAATTTGCATGTCATGCCCAATGAAATCTTTGAAAGCTTTATTCAAATCAACACTGTTACCGACTGACAAAATGTATTTTCTAAAACGATCACAATTAGCTCTTGTCATACCACCATTGGCCTGCATCCAGTCAAAAGCATTATAATCTAAAGTTTTAGACCAAGTATAAGCATAATATCCCGCAGAATATCCTCCGCCCCAAATGTGAGCAAAATAAGGCGTGTGGTATCTAGTAGGAACTTCATTTACTAATAATCCGTATTTTGTAAGTGCTTCTTTTTCAAACTCTAAAACAGGTTTGAAATCAGATGCTTTTGTTACGCTATGCCAAGCCATATCAAGTGTTGCTGCAGCCAATAATTCTGTTACAACATATCCTTTATTAAAGGTATCTGCCTTTTTAATTTTATCAATCAATTCTTGTGGGATGGCCTGTTTGGTTTGATAATGTATGGCATAATTTTTTAATACTGTAGGATCTAAAGCCGCGTGCTCGTTGATTTGCGAAGGAAACTCCACATAATCTCTAGGCACGGCCGTACCAGAAAGCGTAACGTATTGTTGGTTTGCAAACAATCCATGTAACGTATGACCAAACTCATGAAAAAGTGTCGTTACATCATCAAAACTGATTAAAGAAGGGTTTCCCGAAGTTGGTTTTGCAAAATTATACACATTTACGATTACTGGTTTTTGTTTTAAGTAGTGCGACTGACTGACAAAATTACTCATCCAAGCGCCTCCATTTTTATTGTCTCGCGTATAAAAATCCAAATAATAAATTGCGATTGATTTTCCATCATTGTCATATACTTCATACGCTTTTACATCAGGATGATAAACCGGTAAATCATTTCTCTCTTTAAATGTTAGACCATACATTTGCTTTGCAGCAAAAAATACGCCTTTTTCCAATACTGAGGAAATTTCGAAATACGGTTTTATTTGACTCTCATCTAAATCATATTTGGCTTTGCGAACTTGCTCTGAATAAAAATCCCAATCCCAAGGTTCTAGTTTAAAGCCTCCGTTTTTAGAATCGATAAGGTCTTGTATTTCTTTGGCTTCTATTTTGGCTTTAGCAACAGCCGGTGTAGCAATTTTTGCCAACAAATCCATTGCAGGTGCTGGTGATTGTGCCATTTGATCTTGCAACTTCCATTCGGCAAAACTCTTTTTACCCATCAAATTTGCTTTTTGCAAACGTAATTTTGCCATTTGCTCAATTACGTCTCGAGTATCTCCATCGTCATTTTTTTCTGCACGATACCAAGATGCTTTAAATATTTTTTCTCTGCTAGCTCTATTTGTAAGACTTTTTAATACGGGTTGCTGTGTGGTGTTTTGCAATCCTATTACATATTTGCCATCTTGACCTGCCTCTGTCGCTTTTGCTTTAGCAGCGGTAACTTCGGCAGCATTTAAACCCGATAAATCATTTGCATTATTAAAAAAAACAGCCCCATTTTTTCGAGCAATTAAAAGTTTATTCCCAAAAAGCGTGCTTAAAGTTGCCAACTCTTCATTAATTTTCTTCATTTTTACTTTATCCGTTGTAGATAAATTGGCTCCAGCCAACTCAAACTGCTGTAAGTAATACTGCGTCAATTTCTTATCTTCTCCTTTCAAAGTTGATAAATTAATTGCTTTAAAACGATTGTAAAGTTTACTATTCAAGTAAATTTTATCATTGTGTCCTGAAAAAATAGGCGCATACTCTTCGTCAATAGCTTGCAAGGTTGAATTGGTATTCGACCCTGTTAAATTATAAAAAATACCTACTGCTCTATTAAAATCTACTCCGCTTGTCTCTAATGCTAAAACAGTATTTTGGAAAGTAGGTTTTGAAGAATTATTAGCAATTCTGTCTATTTCTTGATCATGAATTTTTAAACCATATTCAAAAGCAGGTTTAAAATGTTCGTCTTTAATCAAGTTGAAATTGGGCGCCTGATATTGCAACATACTTTTTTGTAAGAGCGGATTTGTCATCTTAACCGATTTATTTTGTGTGTATCCTGCTTCAGTTTGTATAAGAGCTACTAATAATAGCGAACTAGCAACGATTATTTTTGAAAAATTTTGCATCGTAAAGTGATTTATTTTTGAGGGATAAAAGTAGTTGAAAAAAGTATGGTATGAAAAAGTGTCTAAAATTATTAACGCTTCTAAAACACAATTCGATACCAGAAATCCAAAAAAGCATTTAAAAAAGGTTTTATCCAAGATTTACTTATTTGAAAACGGCATCAACTTTGTACCTTTGCTCCCGAATCCTCGGGATTGAAACTTATAAAAGAAATTATGCGCATCGATATTGTTACCGTTCTCCCAGAATTATTGCGAAGCCCCTTTGAAGCTTCAATTATGAAACGTG
>JAYTBZ010000046.1:0-24142 GCA_043736705.1 Flavobacterium sp.
ACTCTTGGTGAAACAAAAGCCGCCTTGCTTCTTGCAAAAACACTTGAAGAAGAGAAAAATGCTGACGTAAAATTAACAGAAATAGCTGTTTCTCATATCAATGTAGACGCTGCACACGAAAGCAATAAATAATATAAGTACTTCATCACGAATTTTATCGTGATAAAAAGCGCTCGAATCATTGATTTGGGCGCTTATTTTTAGTTTTTTGAGATTCCTATTTTCATTATAAAAAATTTTGAAAAGTATTCTTTCTCAAATGTAAGCTGCCAACTATACCGTATTGAAGAACAGGAACACTGTTAAAGAACAGGACAATTTCAAGATATTTAAAAGCGGATTGAATTCAATTCGCTTTTTTTATATCGGGAGATTTGATAACAGATAATTTTAGTAGGCATCAATTTAAAAAATAATTAATTCCGTAAAAAATATAAGCCTATGAAAATTATAGAAATTAAAGTTTTTCGTGGACCCAATTATTGGTCTACATACAGAAAAAAACTTATTGTCATGAAACTAGACATTGGAGAATGGGAGCAACTGCCTGCTAACCTAATCGATAGTTTTGGCGAATCATTGGAACGGATATTTCCATCATTAAAAAGCCACCGAGGATTATTAGGAGTTGAAGGTGATTTTTTAGAGCGTTTACAAAAAGACACATGGCTGGGTCAAGTGGTAGAACACATTGCGCTTGAACTGCAAAATCTTGCGGGTATGGATTGTAGTTTCGGGCAGACACATGCTACCAATGTTAAGGGTGTGAATCATGTTGTGTTTTCTTATGTTATTGAAAAGGCAGGAATATATGCTGCTAAAGCTGCGGTAGATTTAGTTGAAAACCTATTAAACAAATTAGATCATAATTTTGATGTCGATGTACAAGAATTGCAACGCTTGTACAATAGAGAAAAATTGGGACCAAGTTCATTTTCCATTGTAAAAGAAGCTGAAAGTAGAAATATACCATACACCAGGTTAAATAATGACTCTTTACTAATGCTCGGTCAAGGAAGCAATCAAAAAATTATTCGTGCATCCGTTGCTTGTTCAACAAGTAGCATTGCAGTTGATTTAGCTTCTAATAAAGATGCTACCCGCAAGTTATTATCTAAATCATATATTCCTGTGCCTAGAGGTACGCTAATCTACAATATAACTGAACTGGAGGAGGCCATAAACGAAATTGGATTTCCGCTTGTTACCAAACCAGTAAATGGTAATCATGGTAGAGGAATTACTACACGAATTACTACTGTAGAACAAGCGAAAAATGGTTTTTATGAAGCGCAAAAAATTTCAGACAATGTAATAGTAGAGCGTTATGTAAATGGCACTGACTATCGCTTTTTGGTTATTAATTATAAACTAGCAGCGGTAGCAAAACGAACACCTGCTATGGTAATTGGTAACGGTTTATCAACCATTGAAGAACTTATTAAGGAAACAAATAGTGATGCAAACAGAGGTGAAGGTCACGAAAAAGTACTCACCAAAATAAAAATTGACGTAGCAACACAATCCATTTTGGAAGAAAAAAAACTTACACTGGATTCCGTTTTACCAACAGGAGAAGTTTTATTTTTAAAGGACACTGCAAACTTAAGCTCGGGAGGAACAGCAACAGATGTTACGGATTTTGTGCATCCACAGAATATTTTTATGGCTGAACGCATTGCTCGCCTGATGAATTTAGATATTTGTGGTATTGATACAATAGCAGAAGATGTTACTATCCCTATCTGTGAAAAAAACGGAGCTGTTATTGAAGTAAATGCAGGTCCCGGTTTGAGAATGCACCTTTCTCCCGCTAAAGGATTAGCAAGAAATGTAGCAGAACCTTTAGTAAAAATGCTTTACCCTGAAAATGCAAATGGGCGTATTCCAGTTGTTGCTGTTACAGGTACCAATGGCAAAACAACAGTTACACGATTGATTGCCCATTTTGCGCAGGCAGCTGGCCATCATACAGGATATACAACAACGGATGGAATTTATATTGATGGATCTACTATATGTTTTGGCGATTACAGCGGACCTGTAGGTTCAGCTACTGTGCTCCGTGACCCTATTGTTGATTTTGCAGTACTCGAATGTGCAAGAGGCGGAATACTTAGAGCTGGGTTAGGGTTTGATAAATGCAACATTAGTGTGATAACTAATGGTACTGATGATCATTTGGAATTAAATGGCATTGACACTATTGAACAATTGGCACATGTTAAAGGAGTAGTTGCGCGAAGCACGTTTGATAACGGTTACGCGATTCTAAACGCTGATGACGACTTGGTTTATCAAATGAAAAACACTCTTAACTGCAATATTGCATTATTTAGCATGGATGCCAATAATGATCGCGTAAAAAAACATTGCAGAGAAGGCGGATTAGCTGCTTTTATTGAAGATAATTCTTTTATTATTAGTAAAGGGGAATGGAAAACTAAAATTGCAGCAGTTATCGAGGTACCTGTTACTTTTTCTGGTACTTGCGAGTTTATGATTAAAAATGTGTTGCCTGCTTTATTAGCTGCTTCAATAAGTGACTTTCCTACTAAAACAATTAGGACTGCTCTTCTATCTTTCATCCCTTCTCCAACAATGACCCCAGGCAGAATGAATGTTTTCGAGTTTAAGAATTTCCGATTAATGATTGACTATGTTCATAATACAGACGGATACATTCAGATGAAAAAATTTATGGAACAAGTTTCGGCAACAAAAAAAACAGGAATTATTTCAGCTACCGGAAACAGGCGTGTAGAAGACATAAAAAATATTGGTAGGTATTCTGCTCATATGTTTGATGAAATAATAATAAGACACGGAGATAACAGGGGAAGAACGACAGAAGAACTAAGTACAATGCTGTCTGATGGTATTCGGGAAATTAACAGCAACATTAAGGTAAGTATTATCTCAAATGAAATAGAATCCATACAACATGCCATCGATCATGCGCAAACCGGTGAATTTATTTTTGTTTGTGTCGATGATATTCAAAATACGCTTGCTTATGTACAACAACAAATAGAAAAGGAGAAGTAACTGTAGATTTTACTATATCTGAACACAGTTCAGGATCTCCAAAATTGCTTTAGTCAAATAAGTGGGTCAGATAAGCTGCACGAATTTAAAATAAAATAGCAGCACACACTTCAAGGATATCAACTTTCAGGCTTCATAAAGCTAAATGTGTGCTGTAGTTTGAGTAGAAAAGGAAATTGTTTATATAATGCATTAGTTAAGAGCTCTTTAAAGACTTTGAAAACAGAATAAATTCATGGCAATAAACTCTTATCAAAAGATCAAATAGAATGAGAAATATTTGAATTTATTGAAATTTAGTACAATAGAAAAAGAAAGCATTCAACTCTAGATTGCAAGACAATTGTAGAATTCTAGAAATAGAATAATAATTTTAAAATGTTACATAACTAGTACTGTGAGTTTTATTTGCATATCCATTTAATAAAAAAATGTAAAAACTTTACAGTAAGAAGTAAATAATTTAATTAAACGAATTTCTAAAATCTAATGGTGAAAGTTTAGTTTTTGATTTGAAGAGTTTTGAAAATGAAGGAGCATGCTCAAAACCTAGTTGAAAAGCAATTTCGCTTATTGATAATTGAGTCGTTGAAAGTTTCTCTTTTGCTTTTTCAATTAGTTTATCATGAATATGCTGTTGCGTACTTTGTCCTGTTAAAACTTTCAATAAACTACTCAAATAATTTGCAGAAACATTAAGTTTTTCAGCAACTAACTGAACTGATGGAATACCATTTTCAGTTATTTGGTTTTCTAAAAAACAAGAATTTAATAGTTCTTCTAAACGATTTAATATTTGATGATTACTAATTTTGCGCGTTAAAAACTGTCGGTTGTAGAATCTATCGGCATATTTTAGTAATAATTCCAATTGAGCAATTATTAGATCTTGACTGAATTTATCAATATTGGCATTGTATTCTTGCTGGATATTTAGTACAATATTGTTTAAAATAAGTTCTTCTTTTTCGGATAAATGCAAAGCTTCGTTTACGGCATAGTCGAAATATCCGTATTGTTTAATTGTGTTTGCCAAAGTGGTATTCCATAAAAAATCAGGATGAATAAGAATCATCCATCCTGATAATTTTACAGTTTCATTAGCATTGACCTCAACTCCAAAAACTTGGTTTGGAGCCATAAAAAACATAACACCTTCATCAAAATCGTAATTTTGTTGTCCATATTTGTACTTAATATTAGAATTGCGTTTAAGAGCAATTGAATAAAAGTCGAATAAAATACGTTCCGGTTCATTCTCGCTCAATAACTTAAATTCATCAAAATTGACGACACTAATTAAAGGATGTTGTGGTTTTTCTAATCCTCTAAATCGATGGTATTCACTTATTGTACTAAATGTATGGATTTTATTATTTTTCATTTTTTAGAATATTTTGCAATTTACAAATTATAAGCTTTTGCAAAATCAAGCGCGAAATCTTTTACTTTAACATTACCAAATGTTGCAGGTTTGTTTAAGTTGTAATCTTCATATAAAAGACCCGTATGAATTGCATTATACATTTCAGTTAAACCTTCGGCAATGTCTGGATTCATTCCAGCTGAAATTAATCCATCTATCATTTGCGCATCAGTAAAATGTACCCATTTTAAATTTTTTTTACCAATTGCTTCACCAAGAATTGTTGCTAATTCATCAAAAGTTACCTCTTCACTTGCTACATAAATAACCTTTCTACCTAAAACTCCAATCTCAATTTCATTAGCAATAGCTGCTGCAATATCTTTTGGCGAAACCCAAGAATTAATAACATCATTACCAATGTTGGAACCTATAAATCCATTGTTTTTTGCTGAATGTACTTGTGGTAATAAGTTATAATAAAATTCTGTTGGTCGGATATGTGTTATAGAAACTTCTGAATCTAATTTATTCAAAATGTTTTCAACATGATTTGCACCTTTAAGAATGCCGTTTCCTTTATTTAGATGACCACCTATTGTACTTAGATTGATTACTTTTCTCACAGTAGCATTTGAAATTGCTTGTCGGTAATTTTTACCTAATCTTTCGTAGTATCCAAGTAAATCTAAACTAGGGTCAAAATAATTTGCTGGTGGCACCATCGTGTAAACTAAATCTGCTCCATGAAACGTTTCAGATATAAAATGTACATCCTCCAGCGAACCAATCGCTGCGGTTGCACCTAAATTTTCAATTGCTTTACTTTTTTCTTCACTACTGCTTATTACGGTTACTTGATGCCCTTTATGTATTAATTCTTGCGTTAATGGTTTGCTGATGTTCCCTAATGAACCTGTTACAATAATTTTCATCTTTTTTATATTTTAATTAATGAAGCAAATTTCTGTAATAAATAGAGATTAGATTTATCCAAATCAACTATTGTAATAGTCATTTAGTGTATTGTTAATATGAAACTAGATTTCTGATTTACTCTGCATGAGTAATTCAAACCAATCTTCTAAATGCTAAGTATGAGTTATTTTGCCTTCTTTTAAATAATGAAATTCATGAATTGGAACTGTAACTTTTTTATTGTTAGGATGTATTCCTAAAAATTCTCTATCACGAGTAAAAGTCATTTCAGCTCTAACTCCTGCACGTTCATGCATCCCGAAAATTTCCAAAATATTTATTTTAATATCCGGAAATAGATCAAAAAAACCGTTCATTATAAGTTTCAAACCTTCAGTTCCGTCTAACTAACTCGGTAACAAAGGAATATCTTTCCAATCGCTATGACAAGCTTCATCAAGCAATTCAAGTTGTTGTTTATTCCAAGCGTCATAAAAATTTACAATAGCATTTGTTAATGCTTCGACCATTTTTATATTCGTATTTTCTATGTTTCTTTGATAATTATAGAAAATTCAGTAGTTTTTTATTGGCTACTGAATTTTCAATTTTGTCTATTATACTTATTAAATGTGTACTCCACCAGAAACTTCGATGCGTTGTGCATTTACCCATTTTGCATCATCTGAACAAAGAAAAGCCACTACTGAACCAATATCATCTGGTAAGCCAACTCTTCCTAATGCTGTACTTGCAGCAATCATATTGTTGAGGTCTTTATTGTCACGTACAGCTCCACCACCAAAGTCAGTTTCAATTGCTCCTGGCGCAACCGAATTTACCCTAATTTGTCTTACTCCTAATTCTAAAGCTTGATACTTCGTTAGCGAGTCGATTGCTGATTTCATTATGGCATAAGGTGCATATCCATTATAAGTAAATCTAGTTAAGCCCGATGAAATATTTACAATACTCCCACCATCACGCAATTTTGGCAATAATTTTTGAGCTAGAAAAAATGGTGCTTTTAAATGTATATTAACCATTGAATCAAACTGCTCCATAGAAGTTTCTGCAAAAGAAGTATAAGTTCCTACACCAGCATTGTTCACTAAAGCATCTATTTTTTCAGATTGAAACTCCTCTTTTAAAGTTGCTGAAAGTGTGTTTACAAAAACATCAAATGAATCTGCAACCGCAACATCAAGTTGAATTGCTGCTGCTTTGTTTCCTAATTTTTTAATTTCGTTTACTACTTCTTGAGCCAAATCTCCTTTTGATTGATAAGTAATTATAACATCAAATCCTTTTTTAGCTAATTGCAAGGCCATATTTTGTCCTAATCCTCGGCTTCCGCCAGTTACTAATGCGATTTTGTTTTTCATTTTACTTTTATTTAAATTAATTTGTTGTTGCAAAGTTGCATCTGTTTGATTAATTTAAAATTGTAAAATTCAATCGACTATTTGTAAAATTCAATTATTTTTTAAACTCTAAAAGCTAAAGGAGTTTGTGTAGTTTGTTTTTTAAAAAAATTAGAAAAATGAGCAATTTCTTCAAATCCTAGTGAATAAGAAATTTCAGAAATATTCCAATCGGTTTGTTTTAATAGAATTTTTGCTTCAGTTGTAATTCTGGTTGTAATCAATTCCGTTGTGGTTTTACCTGTATTTTCTTTAAGTACTTTATTTAAATGATTGACGTGAATTGATAATCGACTTGCAAAATCTTTGGCTGTTTTAAGTTCGATTTTTTGATGAATTGATTCAATAGGGAATTGACGTTCTAACAATTCTAAAAATAAAGATGAAACTCTAGCAGAAGAATTGTGTTTGGAATACAATGCGGAAATTGGCTGTAACTTTTGGCCAAAATGTATCATTTCAGCAACAAAATTTCGAATTAAATCGTATTTGTAAATGTATTCTGAATTAATTTCTCTGGTGATTTTGTTAAAAATAATTCCTATTTCATTAGCTTCATCATCTGATAATTGAAAAACAGGATAACCATCAGATTTGAAAATTGGTAACTCATCAATATCAATTCCTGTTTTATTTTTAGTTAAAAATTCATCAGTAAAGACACAAAAATGTCCAGTTTGCTCTTTGTCTAATGGAACATAATTATAAGGAATTTTAGGAGTTGCAAACAACAAAGCATTTTTTTTGATTTCAATAATTTTATCCGCATATTCCACTCGGTTTTTGCCCCGAATTAAACTTATTTTGTAATACGCTCTTCTGTCGTAAGGCATAACTGGTTTTTCTTTGTTTTTTTCAAAAAGTTCTTTGATGTTAAAAACATTAAAATGGCCAATTTCTTTTGGAATCTCTAATGGAATCTCTGTTTTGATTTGTTCGTAGAATTCTTCGATCGATATATTTTTCATAATTTAATAATTTGCAAAATTCAAATGTAGTAATAAAATTAAAAAAAATATTTTTTCAAATAAAAAAGGAACTTACATTTAACTAAATTCCAATTTTTAATATTGTTAAACTACTATTTCATTACAGTGGCTTCACATTCTATTTTCAATGTTTCAAAAAGACTGTTAACTTCAAATAAATTATTCTCTGCTTTATTTCATGTTTTACAATATCAGTTCACCTTAATATTGATTCTCCGTAAACATTTATAAGCGTTATGATCTATTATTCTCATATAACAATAAATGGTTGAGAACTTGCACAAAATTTATGAATGCATTAGCAAAAAGTCTATATTTTTTGGTTTGCAATTGGGTTAATATTGTAGTAAATTGAAATAGTCTTTGGTATGGTTTTCATTCATTCCAAAATGGTATTCTAATTTTTTATTTATAATGACACTAATTCAATATCCATTGTTTTTATTAACGCATTTTCGAAAGAATAAATGTGTTTTACTTTTCCTTCAAACAATATATTACCCTCCAAATCTTTTACCTTTTGATCTACTAAAACTTCTAAAGTCCCATTTGCTCTATCAGAAAATGCGATCGGATATACTTTAGGATTTATTTCTTTCCATTGTCGTGTCCAATATTCTTTTATTTCATTATGACCACTAATGTAACCTGCTTCCCAAGCTTTTGACCACAGTACATCTTGTTGCATTGTTGCTAATGCCTTATCAATATCTCTATCGTTAAAGGCTGTATAAGCATTTTTTATTAAATTTGTTGATGGATTTTTCATAGTTTTATTTTAATAAAAAAATAGTAATTAATTGATTAATTAAAACTTGCTTTAAACGCTAACGGACTTAAATTCACTTTACTTTTAAACAACTTATTAAAGGATTGCGAATGCTCAAAACCCAAAAAATATGCAATTTCTGAAACCGATAAATTAGATGTAGTAAGTAATTCTTTAGCTTTTTCAATTATTTTATTGTGAATGTGTTCTTGAGTACTTTGTCCGGTTACGGTTTTCAACATATCGCTTAAATAACTTGCAGAGATATTTAATTCTTTTGCCAAATAATTTACAGTTGGTAAACCATTAGAACTATTTTCTTCAAAATAATTTGTCAATAAAGTTTCAAAATTAGATAATAAGTCATTATTTGACATTTTCCTTGTCAAAAATTGTCTACTATAAAAGCGATTGCAATAATTTAGTAATAATTCTAAATTAGAAACTATTACATCCTGACTGAAAGTATCTATTCGTGATTGGTATTCTTTTTGAATATTTTGAACTAAACTTTCTACAATTTTTTCTTCTTCATCAGATAAGTGTAAAGCTTCATTTACTTCGTAAGAAAAAAACCCGTAATTTTTAATAGATTTACACAACGTATAATTTCTGATTAAATCAGGATGAAATAAAAGTGACCAACCATCTTTATTTCTGCTTTCTTCATCATCAATTGAAATGATTTGATTTGGTGCAACAAATGACATTGTTCCTTCGTCAAAATCGTAATAATTTTTACCATATTTCATTTGACCTTGAAAACTTCTTTTTATAGAAATATTAAAGAAGTTTAGTAATAATTGTTCTTTATTGTCACTTTCAATGGTTAGTGTTTCACTATGATTAATGAGCGTAATTAATGGATGAAAAGGTTTGGACAAAGACAATAAGCGGTGCAGTTCTGAAATTGAATTTATTTTTTTGAAAGTAGTATTTAAGTTTTTCATTATTCAAAAATACAAAACAATAGAGCATTTCATAAATCCTATATTGCTTTTATTACAGTTATATTTATTTAAAAGATCAAATCCTATAAACTTCTGTCGGCAGTCATTACATCTAAAACGATTGCAGGATATTCTTTTGATAATTGGCTTACATCATCTAATTGCTTTAATTCATCAGCGTTAAACGAAACATCAATTGATTTTAAATTTTCTTGAAGCTGATGCAATTTTGTAGCGCCTATAATAACACTAGACACTGCTGGTTGGTGTAACAACCAAGCTAATGCCAATTGCGAAACAGAAACATTTTTTTGTTTCGCCAATGGGTAAAGAACATCCAAAACATCATAGGCTCTTTATTCGTTAAACGGTTTGAAAGGAAATTCATTTAAACGCCCGTCACCGTTTTGCAAGCCTCGTTTGTATTTGCCAGACAATAAACCTCCGCTTAATGGACTCCATATCATCAATCCTACTTTTTGGTCGTTTAGCATTGGAATAATTTCCCTTTCAATATCTCTTGTATCTAATGAATAATTGGCTTGAAGAGAGGCAAATCGATTAAGGTTATTATGGTCTGAATGTGCTAAACCTTTCATTACTTGCCAAGCCATCATATTGCTTGCTCCAAAATAACGAATTTTTCCACTTGTAACTAAATCACCCAGAACTCGAATTGTTTCTTCAATTGGTGTTAATGGGTCTGCGGTGTGAATTTGATATAAATCAATATAATCTGTTTTTAATCTTTTCAAACTGCCTTCGACTTCTTGAATAATATGTTTGCGAGAAAGTCCTTTATTATTTTCACCTTTACCCATTGAACCACGAACTTTGGTTGCTAAAATCAAATCATCTCTATTTAAAGAAAGATTTTTAATAGCTTGCCCGATCATTTGTTCGGATATACCTTCTGAATAAATATTAGCCGTATCAATAAAATTTACACCAGCTTCTATTACCGTTCTGATTTGTTCATCTACAGCAGCTTGGTCAAGATTACCCATATAACAAAAATTCCTTTTCCGCCGTAATTCATTGTGCCTAGTGAGAGTGTAGATACTTTTAATCCTGTATTTCCTAAAATTTTGTATTTCATATTTATTTATTTTAGCCCACCTGATACTTCAATTGTTTGACCAGTTATGATTTTGGAGTCGTCTGATGCAAGAAATATAGCCATATTTGCAATGTCCATTGGAGTAGCCATACGACCTAAAGCACTTCTTTTAACCATTCCTTGGATAACTTCTGAATCTTCGGCAGCGCCTAATTTTGCTACACCATCTGTGAAAACACCGCCAGGTCTTATAGAATTAACTCTAATATTTCTTGCTCCCAATTCTTGCGAAAGTGAGTAGGTAATAGAATCGACCGCACCTTTTGAGGCTGAATAAACAACAGAATACGGTTCTGGTCTTGTACCTGCAAATGAACTAATATTAATAATGCTTCCTCCTTTTGTGCCAAACAAGTTTACTGCTTCTTGCGAAGTCAATAGTATGCCTAAAACATTAATATCAAAAGTTCGTCTAT
The DNA here is from genome assembly GCA_043736705.1 of Flavobacterium sp. Taxonomy (GTDB): domain Bacteria; phylum Bacteroidota; class Bacteroidia; order Flavobacteriales; family Flavobacteriaceae; genus Flavobacterium. Next base: position 11,001 of record JAYTBZ010000046.1, read on the forward strand.
AGGAATCCTCGGTAAAACCTTCTAGCAGTGCAAATTCATAAATGCCCGCATTGTTTACCAACGCATCTAAACCTCCAAACGCTTTTATAGTTTCATTAAAAAGATGTTTTACATCAGATTGTTTTGACATATCCCCTTGAATGGCAATCGCATGTCCGCCTGCCTGTGCTATTTCTTGTACTATAGCAGTTGCACTTTCTTTACTAGTTGCATAATTCACCACTACTTTGGCACCTGCTGCACCCATTTGCTTTGCAATTCCGGCACCAATACCTTTAGAGGCTCCAGTTACAATAACTACTTTGTTTTCTAATTTTTTATTCATCTTAACTTCTTAATTTGCGAAGTACAAAGGTCATTAGTTTGTAAAAGTGGGTTGTGTCCAAAATGGAGTTAGTTGTATCCGAAATGCGTTTTTAATCAATACTTATGCTTTTAATGACTTTTTCGTATCGTTCTATAGTACCAAAACTTCTGAATTAATAAAATGTAGTTGATGGTTGAGATCTGAAAGGAGTAAACTTATTTTGGAATTTAACTTTATTAAATTTGAAAATTAATATTTGTTGCTAAAATATTTGCTATTAGGAGTGAAACCTTAAACCATCTAAAGCCTTGTTTACTTTTTTTAAATCGCCATAAATAATTATGCCAACTAAATTCTGATCATCATCATTACATTTAGCAATTTCAATTAGATTTTCCTCTTCGCTTTTAGTTGCAAATAAAGGAGCGGTATAAATACCAATATTCAATTCTCGCTCTTTCGCTCTCTTGAATGCTCTTTTTATTTCTGCATCGGTGTCTGCTTTGAAAATTAAAATCGGATGTTTAATAAATGGTAAATATTCAGAATTGGATGCGTTTATAAAAGATTTACCGTGTGTGTCTGGAAATTTTATGGCAACGGCACTTGCTAAAAAAGAAGCTACATTAAGTTTTGCCAACTTTCTAAATCGTTTTTGATGACTATTGCTATTTTGTTATCGTATGACATTAGTTATTTATTTTTAGTTCCATCTGAATATTACAACGTTCGTAAGGAGATTGTATACCTACAATTTTTTTAAACCCTAATTTTTGATATAGATTGATGGCTGGAGTCAATATGGTGTTACTCTCTAAATAAACAGAAGAAGCAGCTAGTGATTTTGCCTTGTTAATAATAGCTTGTCCTAATAATCCACCCAAGTTTTTTCCTTGTGCTTTTGGAGAAACAGCCATTTTTGCCAGTTCGTATCCATATTGCGAATTATCCATTTTTATCAAAGCACATACTCCCAATGGTTCACCTTTGTATAGTGCTACAAAAATATGCCCACCTTTTTTAATAATATATTCATCAGGATTGTCTAAAACTTTATAGTCAACATCTTCCATTTTGAAATATTTTGAAATCCATTCTACATTTAAATCTCTAAATATTTGTTGGTAATTTTCATTGTAATCAATGATTTCAATATTTGCTGATTCTCTTGATTTTTTTTGTTCTTTTACTCTATTTAAAAAACTTTTTTGACTTAATAAATATTCCCATTCTTCAATTGCTTTCCACAAATCGGAGTTAGTTTCTGCTAAAGCTTTTTCTATAGCAATGTTAACATCTTTGTATTGATGCTCTATTTTAGCGGTCATTTCCTTTCCTAGTTCAGTTAAGGAAATGAAGTTTTTACGCTTGTCAATCTCTTCTTTATTCTCAACGACAATCCTTTTTTTTGCCATCTCTCGTATAATTTTGCTTACAGATGGTTGAGAATGTCCAATTTCTTTTGCAATAGTAGAAATCGTTTTTTCTTGTCCTTTTGAAAGGACATAGAAAACTGGAAACCAATTTGGTTGTAAGTCAATGTCATATAGTTTATATACTTTAAAAGCTTCTTCAGCAAAATGTTCACCTAACCTTCTTAACCTACTACCGAGAGCAATTTTTCCTATTTGATTGTAAATATCCATAATTAATTATTTAGTTATATAACTGGTTATGCAAATTTACTTTTAAATAATAAAAATTAATTTTTTTATGAAAAGTTTGTGAATATCAATTTCAACAAGGACTTATTTCTGTTCCCTCTTCGATGTCATTACTAAAGAATTTACCAGTTTGTGTATCATTATGTTCATAGTAGGAACCACTATAAAGAATATTCTTATTTTTTTTTCATTTTGATTAGTATGATCTCATTTTTTGCTTCAAATTTTGATCCATTTTCTAAGTATAAAATTTTTCCAAGATACTTTGAATTCTCTTTATAAATTCTGACAATCTGGGTATTGTTTTCATTTGCCGAACATCTTAAAAAATTGTCTTGAGCATAGACTTCACTAACACTTAAAAAACAAATAATAATTAGAACTAGTGTTTTCATCTTAACTGTATTTAGTAGAAAATAGACTTATAAATTCTTTACTAGTTTTTTGTAATTTTCCATTACTCCTTTCTTATTTTTTAAAATATCCTTTCGCAAATTCTTCCGCAAAATGTTGAATTTTGAAAATACCTTTAAACTTATTTTTATCAACATCATATTGTTCTCTCATTTTTCCTGTATGAGTAGCATTGCCCATTTCAATGAAATTAGAAATAAGATGTTCTGGCATTCCTTTTTCTCGCATGGATTGAGCCGTATTTTCATCGGTAAATGTGAGCCACTTTAAATCTGGCTTATTGATAGCAAAACCCAATATAGAAGCAATTTCACTTGCTCTTGTATCATCACTTGCAATGTATCGCACTTTAACATCAGCAGCATTTTTCTCTAATTCGTAAGTTATTGTGTTAGCAATATCCTTTGGGTGTGAAAGAACTATTTTATCATCGCCACCATAATTAGAACCAATTAATCCTGCTTTTTTTATCATAGGAATAAAATTTAAAAGGTTGTAATAAAAATACCCGGGACGAATGTGGGTTAATTCAATATCTTTCAAATCATTAAATAATTGCTCTACATGATAAGAACCTAAAATGAATCCTGTACCGCTGTCTAGATGTGCGCCATAACTACTTAAATGAACCACCCTTTTTACACCCGATATTTGAATTGCTGATGCGTAATTAGCACCTAAGCTTTTATAATAAGCTACTTGATCAACTTTTGAAAAGTTTGGTGGAATCATACAATATACTGCATTGGCATCACTAAATGTTTTTATTAAAAATTCAACATTTTCTAATGAACCTATTGCTGCTATTGCTCCCAATGTTTCAATGTCATTTTTCTTTTCAGGATTTGAGCTGATCACCGTAACTTGATGACCTCTTAATATTAATTCCATTGTGAGAGGTAAACTGATGTTTCCCAATGAACCTGTTAGTATTATTTTCATGATTTATAGTATTAAAATTGTTACGCAAATTTGAAACATGATTCCATAGAAAATGCATCTAAATCTTCTTTTGAATTAGTCGTTTTTTTTAAAATTATGATTTTTTGATGTTGTAGAACTTACTTTTATTCTTTAGAAATTTCAGTTAGAAACTTTAAAAAAGGTAAAGCTATTTGATAACATTTCATGATTTCATTAATAAAATTATGGGATAGAACCGCTTCTCACTAAAGTTTTTCATTATCATGTACTGCTTTAGTTTTATTAAATCCATATTCGGACTTTTATTATTAAAATCTTGTGGTGGTCTGACATATGATTCGCCTGTAACAGTACCAAAACATTTTTTAAATGTGTCATTTTTAATTATTGCAAAAAGTTCTTCGCTTTTAAATGCAATTTCACTTCTCACTTTATTAAATGTGAATTTGTCAGGAGACCAAATTCCGAAACCTATAAAACTGTTACCAGGTTCTACTTGAATATAAAACACTGGTTTGTTTTCTAACGTACTTCTTTCAAAAAGAGAATACAGTTTGTTTCGGAATGGGCTTTTATCTTTAGAAAAACGCAAATCTCGGTGAATTCTACTAAAGTATTTATTTGGATTTTTTATAAGAATATCATCAATGCCTGAAATTTTATCTTGTAAAACATCCATAAAAGAAATGTAATTTTCTTTTATTATTTCCCAACGATCTCTGTTTTGTTCAAACCAATCTTTATTGTTATTAACTTTTAATTCTATAAAGAAAGGAATTGTATCTTTTTTGAATTTTATAACATTTTCTATCATTAAAAATTATTACTATTAATGCGCTCCACTAACATCAGCTACTTCACCTTTTTTAATTTTAGCGAAGAAAACCAATGGTAAAAACAACAAGCAAATGATTCCAATTAATAAAAAACCCTCGGCATAACTGATAATTGCTGCTTGAGTTGAAACTGCTCCTTCTATAGCACCTGCAGCCATTTGTTGCGCTTCTAATAATGATTTGCCCTGAGCTTGAAAACCTTGAACTAATCCATAAAAACGTTCGTTTGATTCAGGATTATATTGCGATATATTTCCAATTAAATCACCTCTGTGAGTCGCAAATCTTCTGGTTACAAAAGTATTTGTTATTGCAATTCCGATTGCTCCTCCCAATAATCGCAACATGTTTGACAAACCTGATGCCTGAGCCAAATCGTTACCTTTTAAACCCGCTAATGTAAGACCAGCTACAGGAACAAAGATGAATCCAAAACCGAATCCTCTAATCATTTGAGGCCAAAACCATTCCCATTCTCCAGATGTTGGCGTTGCTAGAAAGTAGGTTATAAATTCGTAAGCAATTACAGATAAAAATCCAATACAAACTAGCAATTTTGGACTAACCCCTTTTTGCATAAATGCACCAGTCGCCCCCATTAACATTCCAGTTAAAAAGGAACTTGGAAGTATCAACAATCCTGTCCTTGTCGCATTCCAACCTAAAAATGATTGAACGAAAACTGGATAAAGAAACACAGAAACATAAATCGCCATTCCGAAAGCAACGCTCAATGCTGAACCAACAGCTACATTTCGGTTTTGCAATATTCTTAGATTTACTATTGGATTTTTAATTTTTAATTGTCTCACAATAAATGCTACAATCGAAAATACAGATACAATGGTCATCATAACTATGAAATTACTGTTGAACCAATCTTTACGTTCTCCCTCTTCAAGTACCATTTGAAGGCCTCCAATTCCCAATACAAGAAATATGATTCCTAAATAATCAACTTTACCTTCAATCTTCTTTTTTGTTCCCTTAATGTATTTCCAGGATAGGTAAGTCGCTATTATTCCTATTGGAATGTTAACATAAAATATCCAACCCCAATTAAAATTATCAGTCAAATATCCCCCAAGAACTGGACCTAAAGTTGGACCCATAACGATTCCTGCTCCAAAAATTCCGTTGGCTTTGTCCACTTCTTCTGGAGGAAAAGTTTCTACCAAAATAGTTTGAGCTGTGGCTAATAATGCACCACCGCCAATACCTTGAACAAATCTCCAAAATACTAACATCCATATAGATTCCGAAGCACCACAGAGAAAAGAAGCCGACGTGAATAAAATTACTGATGCAGTAAAATAAACTTTTCTTCCAAAAATATTACTTAAAAAACCAGTTAACGGAATTATAATAATATTTGATATTGCATAAGCTGTAATAACCCAAGCAGTTTCTTCGATTGTAGCTCCTAAATTTCCTGCAATTTGTCTTGTAGCGACATTAACAATTGAAGTATCAATGAGTTCCATAATGGCACACGTAATTACTGTAATCGTGATTAACCATTTTCTTGCACCAACTTCGTAAGTTGGCTTTTCTACTATTTCAGTTTCAGTATTCATTTACTCCGTTTTTACCGTTACAGCTACACTCATTCCTGCTCTCAAAGCATTATTTTTTTCAGGATTTTCAAAAACAATTTTAACTGGAATACGTTGCGTTACTTTTACAAAATTTCCAGTTGCATTATCTGCTGGAAGTAAAGAGAATTTAGAACCAGTTGCTTGAGATATAGATTCAATTTTTCCTTTTAACGCCTCACCATCAAAAGCATCAACTTCTATTTCTGCTTGTTGACCCACTTTCATTTTTTCAACTTGTGTTTCTTTAAAGTTTGCTACAACCCAAATCTTTTGATTGTTAGTAATTGCCATTAAAGGTTGACCAATTGCAACTACTTGTCCGTTTTGAACATTCTTTTTAGAAACAACTCCATTTGCAGGTGCTAAAATGGCACAGTAAGATAATTGCAGTTTAGCAGCTTCTAAATTATTCTCTGCTTGTTTTACAGCAATTTCTGCTAAACCAATTCCTTCTGTAGATGAAGCTACATTTGCTTGACTCGATTCTATTTGCTTTTTTAATGATAATACTTGACCTTCAGCCATCCGTAAAGATTTCTCTGCGGTCTCTTTTTCTGCTTTTACACCATCAAATTGTTGTTGTGTTGTTGATTTTTGTTCTAACAATGTTTTAAAACGATTATAATTTTTTGCTGCTAACTCAAATCTTATTTTTGCAGCATCAACAACAGCATTAGCGGCTATCATATTTGCTGAAACTGAATTTACTCCCGCAGCCTCAACTCCTTTATTACTAGTTGATAATTTAACATTTTGCTTAGCTTGTAAAACCGCAATTTCAGCTTGTTGAACTGCAATTTTAAAATTTGCATTATCTAATAAAACTAATGTGTCACCTAGTTTAACAACTTGATTGTCTTCTACCAAAACCTTTGCGACAGATCCGTTTACCTTTGAAATTACGGGGCTGATATCTGTTTCTAATTGTGCATTATCTGTTGATTGTTTTCCGCCACAGCTTGTTAAAATTGAAATTAAAACAATTGCTACTAAAGTGTTAAATTTTTTCATTTTTCTATTTTTAAAATTTATTCTTAATTGATTGATTTTAGTAATTTTTTATAGGATAGTTCTGAATTTGAAATGGATGTAGTAAGATTGATTTTTGCTTGAATCAATAATGTATTAGCATTTAAAAAATCTGTTGCAGTTGTGTTGTTGGCTTGAAATTTGTTTTGTTCTACTCTAAAATTTTCTGTTGCTAGTTCAATAGCTTTTTGTGCAATTTCAATTTTTTGTTTTGCCAATAGATAATTGTTGTAATCAGCATTGATTTCGATTTCAATTCCTTCTTTAACTTGATCTGAAGCCGTTTTAACTTTGGCAATTTGTAGTTTACTTTCTTTAACTTTATTAGTGTTTGTAAATAAATCCGTTAAATTCCAGTTTAAGTTTACACCAATGTATCCAGTAGAAGTTAAATTGTCTTGGTTAGGAAAAACTCTTTGATTGGGTTGATCATAGTTTAAAGATGCAATAGCGCTCAAAATTGGGGAGTAATTAGCCTTTGTAATTTTTGAACCCAAATTGGCTTGTTCTTCTCTAACCAATAAACCTTTTAATTCTGGTCTGTTTTTAAAAGCTTGTTCTAACGCTTGTTCTAGCGATAAAGAATTTGAATCATTTTTAGGTAAAGCATCTTGAATTTCGATAATTATACTTTTATCTAAACCTGTTAGAATACTTAAATTGTTTTTTAGTAATAGTTGAGTATTTGAAATATCGGACAAATTAGATTGTAAATTGGTTATGGCCAATTCTATTTTTAAAACCTCGTTTCCTAACAAAACTCCTTGATTAACCAGATTATTGGCATCATTTCTTTGATTTTTCAGTAATTCGATGTTAGCCTCAACAATCTTTTTCGATTGGTTGATTGCAAAAAGATTATAATACAAATTTGTAACATCATAAGAAATATCAGAGGTATTTTTTTGGATTTCAAAGTCAATTATTTTTTTATCTAAAGCTAAAATCTTGTTAGCATTTTTCAATTTTCCACCGGCCCAAATTAATTGTTTCGCTTGTAAGGAATTGTAAGATTGATTTAAAATTTGTGGATTTAAAACTACATTACCTGCAGGAAATGCAACAGTAAATGGTGTAATATTGTCGCTAATTCTGGTATAATTAACATTAACCATAAGTTCTGGTAATTGTGAATTTTTACCTTGTTTTAATTTAAAATTTGAAATTTCTAAATTTAAACTATCATTTTTTAATTGATTGCTGTCAGCAATGCCCATTAATACAGCTTCTTCTAAATTTAGAATACGCTTACTTTGAGCAGTTACTTTATTACTAAAGATTATAAGCAAACCTAATAGTAATAATGTTGACTTTGTTTTAAATGAATTTTTCATTGTGTAAAAGATTTCGTTTAACATTATTGTTATTTTCTTCTACAAAGATAGTTCATTTTGTGAACGACGTTCATTAATTAAGAAATTTTTTTATTTTGTTAAACCAAATATTATTGATTCAATATAATTTTCCATTAATTTTTCTTCAGTAAGTCCAAGCTCTTGCTGTATAATATTGCCTCTTACATTTATTAATTGCATCATTCCCATTGTCATTCCCCATAAACAAAATGTGAAGTGCATAGGGTCAATTTTAGGATTTAATGTTCCATTTGCTTTTGCTTTATTTACCATGCCCACAATAAGTTCAGTGATTTCGACACCTATTTGTTGCATTTCCTGTGTTTCAATAAGATTGTTATTGACCTCATATAATGATACAAGATTATAATTTAAAGCACTTTTCTTATAAAAAAGAAAATTTTCGATAATTATTTGTTTCAATTCATCAATAGGAGCTAAATTTTTTGAAGCAATAGTTTTAAATTCATTAAACAAAGATTGTCTTGCTCTAAGACTTAAATTGCTTATTATTTCCTCTTTACTTTTAAAATAAAGATAAATTGTCCCCTTAGCTAATTCGGTTTCCTTGGCAATTAGATCTAAACTTAAACCAAAAATCCCTTGTCTTTCCATAATAGAAAATGCGGCACTAAGTATATATTCTTTGCGATTCTCTTTTTCTTTTAATTTCCTTTCTTTGGTACTCACTTTGATTATTTTATTGTGCAAATGTATAAAAGTTTTAAGTGTTAAAAATTTTCACTTTACACTTAATTTTTTTTCTCACAAAGTTTTCTTTTTCTTATTTAATCTTATCTCGCAATATTTTCATATTCTCACAAATTTTTTATTTAAAAACTTATCATAGCGCTTTATAATTCTCAAGTTTATGTTACCTAGTATTATGTTTACAGTTTCTATTGGAAAGCCATCTTTGAGCGTTAAATTAGTTACAAAAGTGTGTCGTACTATATGAACCGTTAATTCTTTTTCAATCTCTCTAACTCCTGCAATTTCTTTTAAATAGGAATTCATTTTTTGATTGATAAGATTACTAGTAGTTTATTTTGATTGTTGCATTCCGGATAGTTTACGTATCTGTTAACAATCATTTGCGTAAAGGGAAGTATAAGAATTTTTGAGGCTGTTTCTGTTTTCTAACTGTTGGTTAGGATCCACTCCTATCCAACAATACCAATGCTGATATGAGATTTTATCGAGTTTTTGACATCACTGTATGCTAATCCAGTAAAGCAGCCGAATAGGAAAATATCCCGAATCAGCAATAGTTTTTCTGCTTTGAAATCCTTGTTGATGATGTTTTGAATTTCTTGTTCAAATAAATACTTACGCTCGACTTCTATAGCTTTCGACTTGTAGTTGACCAATGGGTTTCTTTCTATCCAATGATTGGCTATGCAAATCTTGATTATTTTCTTGAAGTTCTTAATGTATTTAATCGCTGGGTTATTGGTACAATTTAAACGCTTCTTAACCAAAATTCATATTCACTTATAAAACGTGATCTATTTTATTTCTCTCGATATACCAAACTTTGTGTTTCCATTCTAAAAACTCAGCGATATGTTTCAGAGAAGTGGCGTAGCGTTCCAATGTTCCAGATGCATATTCTTGTCAAACCAGTTTTCTGATTTTGCGTTTGTGTTCTTGGAAGATAGGGATTCACATTCGTTCGCGTTCTTTTTTACCAGTTAAATCATTTTTAAAGATTTGAAAGTTTACCAGTATATCTTTTTTGATTAGATTTTTCTCCACATATAAAATCTTTGATTTTAAATTGTCAAGATCTCAATTGATAGTAATTCGCGTGTTGATAGGTATCAAACAATTTACACTGGCTTTGGCTCTCTTTGCATAAAAGAGAATAGATACTTTTGTTCTCATCTTAGTAACCTTTTAGTTATTATTAAATTTAATTCTAAAAAGGCTCTTTTACAAGAGGTTCAAATAGTGAACTACTCATTGAACTGTTGGTAGGCATCGTGAATAGTAGTCTGCTAGAAAATTCGGTTTCCCTAAATTGGATAGTTTAGCTTAACCGAATTAATCCATTAGTTTAACGTATTAATGAATAATTTGAAGGTGATAGAAAAGAAAAAACCCTTTAAATCATACGATTTAAAGGGTTTTAATTCAATTTGTATTTCTACTGGCGGAGAAAGAGGGATTCGAACCCCCGGACCTGTTACAGTCAACAGTTTTCAAGACTGCCGCATTCGACCGCTCTGCCATTTCTCCAGTGAGCGACAATCACTTACTAATTGCGAGTGCAAATATAAGAACCTTTTTTGGTTATGCAAATCTATTTTTAGAAAAAAAACATCAATTTACTGTAGTAATTTTTAAAGGTTTCATTTCCTATGCTTTAGAAAAAAACTTATTTTAAAAAAACGATAATAAGCTAGTCTAATACTTTACGTATTCTGTTATTTCAAGACCGTATCCAATCATACCGACACGTTTTGTAACTTCAGTGTTAGAAACTAATCGTATTTTTGAAATATCAATATCATGTAATATTTGTGCTCCAATACCAAAATCTTTACTATCAATGATAATTTTTGGTGCCTTCATAACGCCTTCACTTTGTAATAGTTTGAGTTCAGCTATACGATTTAATAAATTTACAGATTGCATGTCTTGATTAATGAAAATAACAGCCCCTTTTCCTTCATCGTTTATTACTCGGAACATATCATCCAATTGTTGATCTGCATTATTCGTCAGTGTACCTAATAAATCATTATTTACTTGAGAAGAATTAATTCTGGTTAAAATAGATTCACCCAAATTCCAAGTTCCTTTGGTCAAAGCTATATGAATTTGTTTGTTAGTTGTCTGTTGGTAAGCTCTTAGACGAAAAGTACCAAAACGAGTCTCAATATCAAAATCTTCTTTTTTAACAATCAAACTATCGTGTTGCATTCTATAGGCAACTAAAGCTTCGATGGAAACTAATTTCAAATCGAATTTTTTAGCCACTTCCACTAATTGTGGTAAACGTGCCATAGAACCATCTTCATTCATAATTTCTACAATTACACCTGCTGATTTAAATCCAGCTAATCGTGCAAAATCTATAGCAGCTTCTGTATGTCCTGTTCTTCTTAGTACGCCACCTTGTTTCGCAATAAGTGGAAATATGTGTCCAGGTCGTGCTAAATCATGTGGTTTAGTTTGAGAATCAACCAAAGATAAAATCGTTTTTGCTCTGTCTCCAGCTGATATTCCTGTAGTTACTCCGTTACCTCTTAAATCTACCGAAACCGTAAATGCAGTTTCCATCGGATCGGTGTTGTTACTAACCATAACATGCAATCCTAATTCCTTGCAACGGCTTTCTGTTAGTGGAGCACAAATTAATCCTCGACCGTGTGTAGCCATGAAATTGATCATTTCTGGTGTCACTTTTTCAGCAGCAGCCAAAAAATCTCCTTCATTTTCTCGATCCTCATCGTCAACAACTATTATTATTTTTCCTTGACGAATGTCTTCGATAGCCTCTTCAATTGTGTTGAGTTGTATGTAGTTTGCAATCATTTGTGTTGTTAATTTTGTGACGGAAATATTTTTTTTATAACTTTTTGGAATGGCGCTAAAATGACGTCCATATTAATTAATCCAATATCATTTGTGGCTCTGTAGGTCAATAAAACAGCTAATGGTGTAAGTATAAATGAAGACAACCAAGAACCCATAAAAGGTGTCATTCCGTTTTCCTGAGCTAATCTTTTTCCAAAAGTATTAATAAAGTGAAAGGTGATAAAAATTAAAATAGCAAAAACTATAGGAAGTCCTAGGCCCCCTTTTCTAATAATAGCTCCTAGCGGTGCTCCAATGAAAAACATTAGAAAACAAGCGTATACAATAACGAATTTATCATAAAATGCCAATAAATGTTTATTAATATTCTTTTGTTTATTATCTAATTCTAATTTGGTTGATTCGATAGAGTACGCTGTGCTTGCTATATTACTAACTGCTATTTTCAAAATATCTGATTGTTGTTCTAACGTGTACAATGACAAGATATCTTTAGTAAGCGGTTTCATTTTTTTTTCTTTCTCTATTTTTTTATTTATTGGAACTCCTATTCGAGTGTTACTATTTTCTGAAAACGAAATAATCTCTGTTTTCATATTCTTATTTAATGAATCTAAAGTATAATTCAATTCATTCACAGTAAGCATGGTGTTAGTATTCGCAACACTTTCATCAGTAATGTCAGTCTTATTTAATTCAGATAAATCAATATTAATGATTTGTTTTTTAAAGGAACTTTTAGCAAAAGGTAATTTGCTACGATCCTCGTATTTTTTTGGAACAATATCTTCATAATAGTACCCATCATTTAGTACTAATTGCAAAATACTCGATTGTTCACTACTGATTAGTTCTCCATCTTTAGCCTTTATTACGGTTTTACTTCCGTCTCCAATCTTAGATTTTTTATGAATTGTCACACCAGTAAGAATATTTCCTTGTTCACCAGATTTTTTATTGACTTTAATATTGTAAAATCCCACATCGTTAAACTGACCTTCGGCTATAGCCAATGCGGGTTTAACTTGTGCGATATTTTTTCTAAAATTGATAAATTTGTATTCCGCATAAGGAATAACATTATTCGAAAAAAAGAAAGCTACAATACTTAATAAAATGATAAAAACAGTCAAACTTCTCATAGCTCTTTGTAGAGAAATACCGGAGGATTTCATTGCTGCAAATTCATAATTCTCCGCTAAATTTCCAAAAGTCATAATAGAGGACAATAGTATAGAAAGCGGCAAGACTAATGGAACAATTCTAGGCATCGAAAAGGCCAAGAATTTAATAATCATTACTAAGTCTAAATCTTTACCAGCCAATTCTGATATAAATAACCAGACCGTTTGAAGTATGAAAATGAAAAATAGGATTACAAATACCGTAGCAAATGTAGTCAGGAATGTTTTTAATAAGTATTTGTCAAGAATTTTCACCTAATAAATTAATCTAATTTGTTGATGTAG
>JAYTBZ010000047.1:0-4766 GCA_043736705.1 Flavobacterium sp.
GGTTATAGGATCAATATTCACAAGTTGTGAAGCAGTAAAAAATACAAATAAAACGCAAAGAGGAGCAGGAATAGGTGCTGTTGCAGGAGCGGTATTAGGTGGAGTTCTTGGGAACAATCTTGGTAAAGGCGGTAATGGTGCAGTAGGAGCTGTTTTAGGTGGTGTTATTGGTGGTGTTGCTGGTGGTGTTATTGGTAACAAAATGGACAAGCAAGCAAGACAAATTGATGCAGTACTTCCAGGAGCTGAAGTAGTTCGTGTAGGAGAAGGTATCAAATTAGTATTGAATGAAAATGCAGTACGTTTTAATACAAACAAATCTTCTTTGACTTCTACTGCAAAAGGAAATTTAGATAAATTAGTTCCCGTTTTTGCGGAATATCCAGATACAGACATTACTATTTATGGATATACCGATAGTACTGGTCCTGCGGATTACAACTTAAAACTTTCAGGAGAAAGAGCTGCTGCAGTAAAAAATTATTTGAATAGTAAAGGAGTTGCTTCTAGCAGATTTCAAGTAACTGGTTTAGGAATTGCTGATCCAATTGCTTCTAACGAAACAGTTGAAGGCAGAACGATGAACCGTCGTGTGGAATTTGCAATTACTGCCAATGAAAAAATGAAAAAAGATGCTGAAGCTGAAGTGAAAAACTAGGCAAAAAGTACTTTAAAAACAAGGGCTGTTTCGTTAAGAAGCAGCCTTTTTTTGTGTCTAAATTTGAATAAACATTGTAAATTTGCAGCTTTAAATACAGATGATGCTAGAGATTAAAGACATAAGGTTTACTTATACGGATAAGCCTGTTATTGAAAATATAAGTTATACAATAGAAAAAGGTCAAAACATTGCACTAATAGGGGAGAGTGGCTGCGGAAAAAGTACCTTACTCAAGCTTATTTATGGATTATATGATTTGGATAGTGGTTCCATAACGTACAATGGAAAACCCGTTTTAGGGCCAAAATACAACCTAATCCCTGGAGTAGATTACATCAAATACTTAGCTCAAGATTTTGATTTAATGCCTTACACAACTGTTGAGGAAAATGTGGGTAAGTTTTTATCAAATGCTTTTTTACCCATCAAGAAACTGAGAATTCAAGAGTTGCTTGAAATGGTTGAAATGACGGAGTATGCTAAGGTAAAAGCAAAAGACCTGAGCGGTGGACAACAGCAAAGAGTAGCTTTGGCAAAAGTTCTTGCTTTGGAGCCAGAAATTTTGTTGTTGGATGAACCTTTCAGTCACATCGATAATTTTAGAAAAAATGCGTTACGCCGCAATTTGTTTGCCTACTTGAAGAAAAAAGAAATCACGTGTATTATCGCCACGCACGACAGCACCGATGCATTGTCTTTTTCGGATGAAACCATTGTGATTCAAAACGGAAAAATTGTTGCCAAAGGCGATTCAAAAACAATCTATGAAAATCCTTCCAATAAATATGTTGCATCTCTTTTTGGAGAGGTCAATGAGTTAAAATTGTCGCAATTAATAGATCTAGAAGACGATGACGATGAAGTGCTCTTGTTGCGTCCGCATCAATTGAGAGTTGTTGATAATGCCATTATGAAAGCCGTTGTAAAGCAATGCTATTTTAAAGGAAGTCATTATTTAGTCAAAGCTGCTTTTGAACGTAGGGCCATTTTCTTTGACCATGACACAGAATTAGATCTCAACCAAGAAGTGTTTTTGATGTTATCCTGAGAAGAAGTGTTCAGTTATTACTTGTTCAAAATAGCTATAAAAGCAAAAACCCAAAATCATATTGATTTTGGGTTTTTGCTTTTTATGAGAAGTTTGAATTAATTCTTCAAATACTTTTCTAAGAACTGATCTTGTTCCCAAAGCAAGTGTAAAATATTTTCTTTAGTTACATAACCGTGCGCTTCTTTTGGCAGAATTACCATTCGTGCCGGAGCACCTAAGCCTTTAAGTGCTTGAAAATAACGTTCTGTTTGCAAGGTAAAAGTTCCGGGGTTATTATCAGCTTCACCGTGTACTAACAGCATTGGAGTTTTCATTTTGTCAGCGTTCATAAATGGTGACATGCTGTTGTATACTTCAGGAGTTTCCCAGTAATTACGCTGTTCGCTTTGAAAACCAAAAGGTGTCAAGGTTCTATTGTAGGCACCACTTCGAGCAATTCCGCATGCAAAAAGATTAGAATGTGTTAGTAAATTTGCCGTCATAAACGCCCCATACGAGTGACCACCAACCGCTACTTTTTTTCTGTTAATATAACCTAAAGCATCTACTGCATTGATCGCTGCTTCAGCATTATCAACTAATTGCGAAATAAAATTATCGTTTGGCTCTGTGGTTCCTTCGCCTATAATAGGAAAAGCTGCGTCATCCAGTACTACGTAGCCTTTGGTTACCCAATACACAAACGAACCATAATTAGGAAATGTAAATTCATTTGGATTTTGGGTACTCTGCCCTGCAGAATTTTTGTCTTTGTATTCTGCTGGGTAAGCCCAAATAAGCAATGGCATTTTTTCCTTTTTTGCCTTATCATATCCTACCGGTAAGTATAAAGTTCCAGATAATTCTACACCATCTTTACGTTTGTATTTAATCACTTCTTTACTCACGTTTTTGATGCTTTCAAACGGATTTTTGAATGTGGTTATCGGAGTTAATTTGTTTTTTTGGAAAATGTTTCTCAAGTAATAGTTAGGATATTCGTTCTTAGATTGAATTTGTACCAAAACAGTTCCTTTCTTGAAGTCCTCAATTTCTATTACATCTTCTTTTTTATCGGTGTATGTCGAAGTGTACAAACGTTTTGCTTGTGCTGTTTTTAAATTGAATTCGCTTATAAACGGAAATTGTCCATTTTTTGTAAATCCTTGTCCAATTAAATACGCATTGTTATTTTCGATCGCTAAAACATAGCGGTTGTATTGGTTTTTTCTAGTTTCAAAATTCCCAGGATCGGAATACACATCTTGGGAGTTCCTGTCGAAAATTACTTTAGGCGTTTCACTAGGATTTGATGGGTTTATCAAATACGTTTTTGTATTTCGTGTGTCGTACCATTCATCAGATACTATTGCGGTATTGTCATTTCCCCAAATCATACCTGAGTATCGTTGTGGTGTTTTTACCAATGTAGTTGCTGCGGCATCAAACGGTGCGTTCCAAAGAAAAACTTCATCTCTGAAATCTACTTTAATTGCAGGATCTCCGCCGTCTAAAGCTTCGGCATAGACTAAAGTAGCTGGTTTATCTGATCTCCAGCTCATATTTCTTTTGCCTTTTCGAACTGCCATAAAACCTTTTGGGATAATTTCAGTTAGCGATACTTCATTGACTACTTTGATTTCCTGTCCGTTTTTATCACAAATTACCGATTTTGACGGAAATCGACTCAAAGGAACGATATAGGAGAATGGTTTTTGAATGGTGGTCAACATAATGTAATTGCCATCAGGCGAGAAGCTTTCCCCCGCATACATATCTGCTTTTTTGAATAAAGTTGCAGTACCATCTAGCGTTACTTTATACAATTCAGAGGTCATGATACTCTCAAAGTTAACCTCGTCGTTCTTGTTTTTCAACATGTCAGGGTACGTTCTGTTTTGAGATTTGGCACCATCAGCATTCGAAATAATCGGTCCAGTTGGTAAATCTTTTTTAGCATCCAATAAAGCCGCTCTGTTTTTAGGAAGCATTTTTACTAAGAGGGTATTATTGTCATTCAACCAACTGAACGGGCTACCAATATTAGCATTAACAGTGGCTTCAGTCAGTTTTTTGGCTTTTGCCGAAGCCACATCGATTACCCAAAGTTCTACACCAGTTGCAGTCGTATGCGAAAAGGATATTTTAGTATCATTTGGCGACCACGCAATGTTGCTAATGCGAGGATTTTCTGGTAAGCCAACAACTTGCATCTCGTTACTATCTTTTATTTTACGCAGTTTCAAGTTGTTTACATAGGTTACAGCGCTGGAAATATTAGTGATCGGGTTGATACGCAATCCACCCAATCGTAATTCCTCTTGATTCAAATCGTCGAGGGATTTATAGGTATTTCTGTAGGTCAACAACAAGTACTCTTTTTTGGTATCCATCGATACCGAAGGCGCTCTTTCATAATCTGCCAGCTCTAGTATAGATGCAGAAGGTTTTTGGTAGGATAGATTTTCTTGCGCAAAACTGGTTAAGCTCAGTCCAAGAAGGAAAAACAATGAGATCTTCAATTTCATAATTTGAATGATTTTAAATTAGCGTTAAGGTTTGGTATAAGGTTACTAAAATAAAGCAACTTAGTTACATTTGAAAACATTTACTTCTTTTTAACTTTTAAGCGGTTTTCTAGTTGTTAGAACAGAATTGTTTTTTAACGGACAAGTAGTTTATTCTTTCATTTCTAACAAGTTTAAAATATTGCAAAACCTTAAAAAATTGTAAATTGCTAAAAAAATGGTAATTTAGGGCCTCTAATTTTAGAGTATGTTTTAAATTTACAATCTGATTTTAATAAAATAACAATAGTATGTACCATTCAAAAATAGCGGGATTGGGTTATTATGTTCCCGAAAACGTAGTGACAAATGAGGATTTGTCAAAAATTATAGATACCAATGATGAATGGATTCAAGAGCGTACCGGGATTCAAGAACGACGTCACATTATAAAAGGAGAAGATACAACCACCTCAATGGGAGTAAAAGCTGCTGAAATCGCTATTGAGCGCGCTGGAATTGCAAAAGACGAAATTGATTTTGTAGTTTTTGCTACCCTTAGCCCTGA
>JAYTBZ010000048.1:0-4764 GCA_043736705.1 Flavobacterium sp.
ATTGTTCTTGAACTTCTAGGACTTGAAGGGAAAGGTTATCAAGCCTTATTCCTATCTGGAGGAGCAAGTTTAGAATTTATTATGGCACCCTATAACCTATTGAAAGAAGGTGGTAAAGCTGCCTATCTTGATACAGGAACTTGGGCAGCCGCGGCAATAAAGGAAGCAAAACTTTTTGGAGAAACCATTGTCGTTGCTTCGTCAGCAGCTGAAAACTACAATCATATTCCGAAAGGATATGCAATACCTACAGATGCTGATTATTTTCATTGCACGAGCAACAATACCATTTTTGGTACTCAAATGAAAGAGTTTCCTGCAACAAGCATACCTGTTGTATGCGATATGAGTTCTGATATATTTTCAAGAGTTTTGGATTTTTCAAAATTTGATTTGATATATGCTGGAGCTCAAAAAAATATGGGACCAGCAGGAACTACTCTAATTGTTGTAAAAGAAGAAATTCTGGGCAAAACGGGTAGAAATATTCCAAGTATGCTAGATTATACCAAACATATTAAAGCAGAAAGTATGTACAATACGCCTCCTGTTTTCCCTATTTATGCTTCCTTATTGACCTTGCAGTGGTTGAAAAATCTAGGTGGAATTCCGGCAATTGAAAAATTAAATAATGCGAAAGCAGCATTACTATACACTGAAATAGACAGAAATTCATTATTCCGTGGAGCTGCAGCTGTTGAAGACCGTTCCAATATGAACGCCACTTTTTTATTAAATGACGAATCACACGCTGCAATATTTGATGCGATGTGGAAAGCCGCAGGAATATCTGGACTACCGGGTCACCGCTCCACAGGAGGTTATAGAGCGTCTATGTACAATGCATTACCGCTAGAAAGCGTACAAGTGCTTGTTGATGTGATGCAAGAACTAGAACGTAACGTTTAGTTGGGCATGTAGTGTTTAAAAATAGTAGCTACAAACCTCTGAATCCCTAGCCCCGATTGAAATGAAAATCCTTTTATGTTTTTTTTTTAAACATAAAAGATTGTAATGGAAAGCGGGAAATAGCTCCTGAAAAAAATAAAAATAATAGGAGGATCTTTTTGGTTCTTCAAAATGATATGAAAAAATGAAAGTATTAGCCAACGATGGAATTTCAAAAAGTGGAATTCTAGCTCTAGAAAAAGGAGGATTTGAAGTTATAACTACAAAAGTGGCACAGGAACAAGTTGCTAATTTTGTAAATGAAAACAACGTTACTGTAGTTTTAGTACGAAGCGCGACTAAAGTTCGCCAAGATATTATTGATGCTTGTCCAGGATTAAAAATCATTGGTCGTGGTGGTGTTGGTATGGATAATATTGATGTGGATTATGCTAAAAATAAAGGTATTCACGTGATCAATACTCCTGCTTCATCCTCAGAATCTGTTGCAGAATTAGTTTTTGCTCATTTATTCTCTGGTGTTCGTTTCTTGCATGATTCTAACAGAAATATGCCTTTAGAGGGCGACACTAATTTTGAAGGTTTGAAAAAGGCGTATGCAAATGGGATGGAGTTAAGAGGCAAAACCCTTGGCATAGTTGGAATTGGCCGTATTGGTCAAGCTACTGCTAAAATGGCTCTTGGTTTAGGCATGAAAGTAATTGCTGCGGATAGTTTTATTCCGCAAGTTGATGTAACGGTTGCATTTTTTGACGGACAATCTATTACAACCACTATCGTTTCACAATCTTTAGAATCTCTATTTAAGGAAGCGGATTTCATTACCCTACATGTGCCTGCTCAAGACGGTTACATTATTGGTGAGAAGGAACTAGCGATAATGAAAGACGGAGTAGGAATTGTAAACTGTGCTCGTGGCGGAGTTATTGACGAAGTGGCCTTAGTAAAAGCACTCGATAGCGGAAAAGTATTATTTGCAGGATTGGATGTTTTCGAAAACGAACCAGCTCCAGAAATGGCTATTTTAATGCATCATAAAATCTCATTAACACCCCATATTGGTGCTGCGACTGGAGAAGCTCAGGATAGAATTGGCACTGAATTAGCTTCGCAAATCATTAGTATTTTGGGTTAAGGTTTTAAAGAAATAAAATGTAGTAAGGGGATTTATTTTAAGGAATAAATCCCTTTTTTTATTAGATTTGGTATCTAAACAAAACCAAAACCTATGTTAGAACAATTAGCAAAATTAGCGCAACAACTTGGAGTCGAGTCGGTTGTTAAAAACAATGCCATTCCAAACGAACAAAATGAAGCAGTTATAGAAGAAGCTGGAAGCTCCGTTTTTTCTGGTTTACAGAAAATTGCAGCAGAAGGCGGTGTAGAACAATTGGCTTCTTTGTTTCAAGGAGATAATGCTCAAAACGCTTCAAATCCTGTAGTTCAAAAGCTTAGTGAACAACTCACAGGTAGTCTTGGAGAAAAATTTGGTATTAATGCTGATGCAGCATCTGGTGTTGCAGGAAGTTTAATTCCTAAAATTTTAAGCTCACTTGTAAACAAGGCAAAAGACCCAAATGATGGTAATTTCAACATTTCGGATATTGTAGCGGCTATCTCTGGAAACAGTGCTCAAAATTCAGGAATAATGGATGCCATTTCAAAATATGGTGGTCAATTTGGTTTGGATCAAAATGCCGACGGTAAAGTTGATATCAGCGATGCAATATCAGCGGTTACAAATAAAGGAGGTGGATTAGGAAGTATTCTAGAAAAAATTTTTGGAAAATAAAAATCATTCAGACTACATAAAAATGACCTATTCTTCAGGTTATTTTATGTTAAAACGCTTTTAGTAAGCCGTTTAAATCTGTAACTTTATAATCAAATTTTTGATTATGAAAAATAGCCTTTATCTCCTAACCATTATTGTTGTAGTTACTTTTTTTAGCTGTAATACGCATAAACCTACTGTTCCAAATATGGATAAACCTATCGCTACAAAAGGTGATACAGTACGAATTGCAAACGATGCTCTAGAATATGAGGTAATTATTATTGATGCCGGATTTAATTCTTGGCTAGTTTCAAGAGCTTTCCCTAGAAACTATCATTCGCAATCTTTTTTGGAAAACAAAAATAGATTTTATATCACCGAATGGAATAATCGCGTTTTGCAACCTCAGCGTTTCGACACAAATTTATATGAAATGACAATTAATTATGATCCAAGTGTAAATTATGGATATGAAGTAAATTACTTAATTTACAATTATATGATTTACTTTCAAAACACATTTAAACAAAAACTTTTTGGTTTTGTCCCCATCAGATAATGTTACTATATTTGTAATCATTATAAATAAAAATGAACAAACTAAAACAGCGTTGGGGCATTGAAACTAATTTTCAACTCACAATCATCTTTATCGTTTTTGCGCTTACAGGGTCGGCATCGGCATGGTTGTCAAAACCGTTTTGTATTTGGCTGGGCATTACCAAAGGAGATCTAGGCTACTGGTTTACACCCGTTCGATTACTTCTAATTTTCCCTATCTATCAAGTGCTTCTGGTACTTATAGGTTTTCTATTTGGGCAATTCAAATTCTTTTGGGCTTTCGAAAAAAAAATGTTAATGCGACTTGGATTTGGATTTCTTTTCAAATCATAAAAAAAAGCCTCTGTCAAGAGGCGTTTTTGTTCTTTATTACGTAGTTGTAAATCCAAGTTAGAGTAAAAGTTGGAATAAAATCTGAAAAGGGTAAAATCTCTTCTAGAAAAGTTACAACTCCTCCTACTCTTCCCACTGTTCCTTTATAAATCCAAGTCATTAAATAACCGGCTAAAGGAGCCCAAATGACATCTGAAAATTCACCAATAAACGGGACAGTAAAGGATAACATTCCTATAGCATCGAACAGAATGCCCAAAAACAGATTTCTTGATTTGTTATTTATTTCGCTAACTGATACTTGTTCTACCATTATATTTAGATTATTAATGCAAAACTACTTGCAAATCTAATGCCAATTATTTTTTGAGTTTATCCTGATATACTTTTTTAAGTTTGTCAATTTTTGGTGTAATGACGTAACTGCAATACCCTTGTGTTTTGTTCTGATTGTAATAATTTTGATGATAGTCTTCGGCTGCATAAAATATGCTTGCTGCCGAAATCTTAGTAACAATTGGTTTTCCAAAAGTATTCTCACTAGTCATCAAAGCAATATAATCCTCTGAGATTTGTTTTTGAGTAGCATTATGATAGAAAATTTCACTTCTATACTGCGTACCAACGTCAGCTCCTTGACGGTTCAAAGTAGTTGGATCGTGTGTTGCAAAAAATATCTCTAACAGTTCCCCAAAAGTGATTTTCTTAGGATCAAAAGTAATTTCTATGGCTTCGGCATGACCCGTGTCTCCATTGCAAATTTCTTTGTATGTTGGATTTACTGTTTTTCCTCCAATATACCCTGAAACTACTTTAGTAACTCCATCCAATTCTAAAAATACTGCTTCTGTACACCAAAAACATCCACCTGCAAAGGTTGCAACTTCTAATTCATTTTGTATTTCCATATTTAATATTTCTTTACTTTTTGGCAAATTACCTTGGCTTGCTTTTGCAAAAAATGACAAAGGTAATAGTGCTAAAAAAACTCCAATTATTTTTTTCATACCTAATTAATTGAATTCAAATTTATTCATAAAATCAATGAGACAAGATCCTCTTAACTAAAGTTTATAGTTTGTCAAGGCAAAATAATAGGAGTTCCATTTTATAATCATTAAAATCTTTGTTTCTTTGTGAAAATAGTCCCAAATGATACAGGCCAAAAACTTACATAAATATTA
>JAYTBZ010000049.1:0-4761 GCA_043736705.1 Flavobacterium sp.
AGTTGCCAACTGCGCATTTAAAGCTAAACTTTGCTGGTCTATATTAAGTTTAGAGTTTTCAATTTGAATTTTAGCAATTTTTTCATTTCTATTTTGTGCGAAACCATCAAATAGATTTAATGAAGCACTGAAACCATAGTTCAAACCTCTAGATTGGGATTGTGCCACAAAACCAAGACTGGATTGACTCTCTGAAAAATTATAAGCAGTATTTACTCGAACAGTAGGGTAGCGTGCTGCTTTAATTTGCTTGAGTTCTAGTTCAGCTACTCTTTTATTAATAATTTGTGCTTCTAACTGGGGATTTTGTTTTTCGGCCAAAGCTTTTAGTTCAGAAAGTAGTAATAATGCATCTACTTCAAGTTCATTAATTACTTTAAAATCTGTGGCAACTTCTCTTGCCATTAGCTGATTTAATAAAATTTTACTGTTAGCGTACAATTCTTTTTGTCGCAATAATGCCACTTGATCCGTATTTAAATCTACTTGTGCATTCAAAACTTCTAATTTTGAGGCTTTTCCAATGGTAAATCGGTTTTGTGCCAATGTTAACCGCTGATTCGAAATCACAGTCGTGCTATCTAAAGCTGCTAATTGTTGTTGCTGTTGCACTAAGTTGTAATAGGCTGCATGTACATCGCTGATTCGAGTCACAATGGTCAGTTTCAATTGTGCTTCTCCTAATTTTTGTAATTCCTTTAATTGATCCAATCTGGCAAACATGCGCAATCCGTCAAAAACGGTCCAATCTAATCCTACACCATAGGTTAAATTATTGTTTTTTGCATTGTCTAATTTTGTCACGGTCCCGTCTTGACGCGTTTGAGAGCTATTTTGAATACTGTTGTTATCTAGTACAGTTGCAGTAATTGTAGGCAACATTCCTGCATTTCCAATCGCCACATTTGCTTTTTCAATAGAAAGCGTATTGGTAGCAATTTTTATTTGGTAATTGTTTTCTAATGCAATTTTCACTGCATTTTCTAATGTCAAAATTTCTTGAGCATTTGATTTTACAACTCCAAATAAGAGAAAAGCAAAAGGCAACAATATCAGTTTAGTATGTTTCATAATTGTATTTATTTGCCAAAAAATATTAAATTGAACTTTTAAAATTCAGTTTCATTTTTGGTATTTGTGGCATCAACGTTTTATTCAAAATTATTTAACTTCTCTTTCGTATTCTTCGATATGATCAAATTCTGGATAGTGTTTTCTGGCTTTAGACCACATCAAATACATAGCTGGAATAACAAATAATGTTAATACTAATGAGAAAATAGTTCCACCTACAATAACAACTCCCATTCCAATTCTACTGGTTGAAGCTGCTCCCAAAGACATTGCAATTGGTAAAGCTCCCAATGAAATAGCTAAACTAGTCATTAAAATTGGTCGCAATCGCGCCTCTGATGCTTCTAAAATAGCTTCCAGTTTAGGTTTACCTTGTTCGCGTAATTGATTCGCAAATTCAACGATTAAGATTCCGTTTTTGGTTACCAAACCAATAAGCATCACGGTACCAATTTGGCTAAAGATATTCCAAGTTTGGTCAAACAACCAAAGAGAGAATAATGCGCCAGCCACTGCCATAGGAACGGTCAAAATGATGATAAAAGGATCGATAAAACTTTCAAATTGTGCCGCTAAAATTAAAAATATTAATACCAAAGCCAACCCAAAAGCAAAAGCAGTGTTTGAACTACTTTCTACAAAATCTCGAGATTCTCCACCTAAATCTGTGGTAAAAGTATCGTCTAAAACTTTAGCTTTAATTTCGTTCATTGCATCAATTCCGTCGCTTATACTTTTTCCTGGAGCAAGACCCGCGGACACCGTAGCAGCCATGTATCGATTGTTGTGGTACAACTGCGGCGGATTACTTTTCTCTTCAATTGTTACTACGTTGTCCATTTGAATGAGTTGTCCCATACTATTTTTGACATACATCGAAGTCAAATCAAGAGGTTTTGAACGGTCTTTTTGATCAAATTGACCTATAACCTGATATTGCTTTCCATTTTGCATAAAATAACCAAAACGTTGTCCGCTTAATGATAGTTGTAAGGTTTGCGCAATATCAATAACTGAAATTCCTAAACTTTCGGCTTTTTCTCTGTCAATAGTAACATTTACCTCTGGTTTATTGAATTTTAAATTCACGTCACTGATGGCAAATGTTTCATTTTTTGAAACTTCATCCATAAAAACTGGAATTTTTTCTTCAAGTTTTTTAAAGTTAGGTGCTTGAATGATATATTGAATCGGTAAACCACCACGTCTGTTTACAGCGATTGTAGGCTGCTCAATTACGGAGGTTTTGGCATCGGGATATTGTTTGGTCCATTTGGTCAATTTCTCTGCAATTTCTTTTTGAGATTCTTTTCTCTCGTTGGGTTGTACCAATGAAACTCGAATGAATCCGCTGTTTACAGAAGAAGATCCAAAACCAGGAGAAGTAATAACCAAAGCAACTTTCTTGCCCGGAATGGAGTCATCGACTAATTGTGATACTTCTTGCATAAACCGATCGGTGTATTCATAGGATGAACCTTCGGGTGTAGACATTCGCAACACAAAACCACTACGATCATCATAGGGTGCAGTTTCTTTTTGTAAAAGATTGAAAAATAAATATATTAATCCAAAACAAGCTATCAAGATAGGGAAACTCAACCATTTCTTTTTCATAAAACGACTTAGTGAACTAGCATATCCACTATTTAATTTTTGAAAATAAGGTTCTGTTCGAATATAAAATTTTGATTTTTTTTGTTCGCCACCTTTCATCAAATAAGCGTTTAACATTGGCGTTAATGTCAACGATACAAAAGCCGAAATTAATACCGCAGCACCAATAACGACGCCAAATTCCCTAAACAATCGCCCGACAAATCCTTCGAGGAAAATCACGGGCAAAAACACCGCTGCTAAGGTTATCGAAATCGAAATTACCGCAAAGAATATTTCGTTAGATCCTTTGATGGCTGCCTCGATAGGTGTCATGCCTTCTTCGACTTTTTTGAAAATATTTTCGGTGACCACAATTCCATCATCGACCACCAATCCTGTTGCCAGAACGATCGCTAATAAAGTCAATACATTGATGGAAAAACCAAAAAGCCACATTATAAAGAAAGTAGCAATCAAGGACACTGGAATATCAATTAACGGTCTAAACGCAATGGCCCAATCCCTAAAGAATAAGTAAATAATTAAAATTACCAAAATAATCGAAATTCCCAGTGTTTCTGCTACTTCAATTACTGATTTTTTAACAAAAATGGTATTGTCTATGGCTATATTCAGTTTGATATCCTTTGGTAAATCCTTTTTTAAACGGGCAAACTCTTTATAAAAAGCGGTAGAAATATCTAAATAATTAGCTCCCGGAAGCGGTACAATAGCAACACCTACTAATGGCGTTCCTGACTGGGTCATTTTGGTTTCGGTGTTTTCTGGACCAAGACTTGCGTTTCCAACATCGCTAAAGCGTACTACTTTTTCTCCTTCGGTACGAATAATGATGTTGTTAAATTCTTCGGCAGTAGTTAAATTACCTACTGTTTTCACCGTTAACTCGGTATTATTTCCGGTTAGTTTACCGGATGGTAATTCTACATTTTGCTTGTTCAAGGCATCTCTTACTTCAGAAACGGTGCAACCGTACGAAGCCAGTTTTACAGGATCGATCCACAAACGCATGGCATATCGTTTTTGTCCCCAAATTTGGACTCCACTAACTCCCGGAATAGTTTCTAATCGTTGGGAAATTACATTTTCGGCATAATCACTTAATTCTAATGCATTTCTAGTATCACTTTGAACCGTCATCGAAATGATGGCTTCACCATTGGCATCTGCCTTCGAAACAACAGGCGGGGAATCAATATCTTGTGGTAGATTTCGAATAGCTTGTGAAACCTTATCACGTACATCATTAGCAGCTTCCTCTAAATCTTTATCCAAATTAAACTCGATAGTGATGTTGCTACTTCCTTGCGCACTTGATGAAGTAACGTTTCGAATTCCATCGATAGAGTTGATTGCTTTTTCTAAAGGTTCCGTGATTTGGGATTCAATTATATCTGAATTTGCTCCGGCATAACGTGTGCTAATGGACACCTGAGCAGGATCAATAGAAGGAAATTCTCTTACACCCAGAAAACTGTACCCAATTAATCCAAACAATACAATCGATAAATTGATTACAATGGTAAATACGGGTCTTCTAATACTTGTTGTGGATAAACTCATTTAGATTTTAGATTTTTGATTGCTGATTTTAGATTTTTGATGTTTTTGAAGAAATCTAATCTCTCAACTATTTAATTTTAACAGTAACCGGAGTTTCATTTTTTAAAGACATCACACCACTAGTAATAATGGTGTCTCCCGCTTTTAAACCAGAAAGTACTAAAATAGAAGCGTCTGTTCGGGTTGCGGTTTCTATCATCACTTCTTTGGCTTGACCGTTGCTAGAAATAAAAACTTTTTTACCATTTTGTACCGGAATTACTGCTTCTGTTGGAACAACGATAGCATCTTTTATGATATCCAAAGGCAATTCGACATCAGCAAATGTCCCTGGTAACAGTTTTCCGTTTTTATTATCGGCAATGGCACGAACTTGTAATGTTCGGGTAGCTACAGCCACTTCAGGCTCGATAGCATACACTTTTGCAGTAAATTTTTCAGTAGATCCAGAAATGGTAAACGTGATATTGGTATTTGTTTTTACCTGAGTGGCATATTTTTCTG
>JAYTBZ010000050.1:0-23869 GCA_043736705.1 Flavobacterium sp.
GTTGAGACATAAACCGCATCAATGATGTCGCTATTGGCTTGCGCATATAAAATACTGTGTACCAATAACGGATAATCGCCAAGCAAGAGCCTATTTTTATTAGGCAATCTTTTAGATCCGCCACGAGCTGGAATTA
The DNA here is from genome assembly GCA_043736705.1 of Flavobacterium sp. Taxonomy (GTDB): domain Bacteria; phylum Bacteroidota; class Bacteroidia; order Flavobacteriales; family Flavobacteriaceae; genus Flavobacterium. The sequence goes on from JAYTBZ010000050.1 coordinate 137, forward strand.
TGGCAATGGTTTTCAATGAAATTGTCTTATTTAATTTAATTTTCTGGCGTCCAATATATTTTTGTATCGGGCAAAGTCTGATACGCTATTAATTCATCGTGCTGCAGTCGGTCTGAATTTTTTAAAAGTTTTGGAATCTGAATGATTACATCGCCTATAGCTTGCAAAATTGCAATGCTTGCCTTCCTATCTCCCTTCAAAACTTTATTTCTAATTTGTATCCCTAGCGAGTAAAAAAGTAATCTAGTAATAGTTTGCAAAGGATAAAACATTAGATACAAATACCAACCGGAGCGCAACGAGCGTCTTAAACGCAACTGGTAATCGCCTGCTTTTTTACGGGATTTTACATCTACCCGATGATGCACTAGAATGCTTGGTAAGTAGTGAATTTCGATATTTTTTTTAAATAAATGATAACTTGCAAAGTCCTCTTCACCATAAAAAACAAACCATTCAGGATAATTGGGAACTTTTCGCCATGCATCCATTCTCCACACATGACCACAACCTACAAATCCTTTTACACGAGTGGGTATTTGGTCCGTAAAAGTAGTTGATGGTTCAGTAACTCCCCAAAAAATTCGGAATCCTAATAGCCCACAATGAGGGTTTGTTGAGAAATAATTTGCTATCGTTTCCAGCGGATTTTCGGTCAAAAAATGAGCGTCGTCATCTAGAGAAATAGCATATTGGGCGGTTGTTTTTGCTAATAATAAATTCCTGCTAAAAATTAATCCTTTTGAAATCTCATTTCTTACTATACTAATATTAGAATAATTTTCTTTGATAAATTGCAGTGTTCCATCAACAGAACCATCATCGCAAATAAGACATTCTACATCATTTTTATTAAGTAAACATTCAATGCTTTGCAAGGTAAAGCCCAAATCTTTAATTCTGTTTTTTGTAGCAATAAGGATAGCAAATTGTTTTTTCTGTTGTTCCATCCTTATTTAAAATGATGATAATTCTGAGCTATATTTTTTGGCAATTTTTTCCAAATAAAAAACAACCTTATTATATTTTTATTAAAAATAATTTTGGGCAATAACTTGTTTTTTATAAAATATGAAAAGTGACTGTTGGCATTTCTTCTCTCAAAATTTGTTTGCAAATCCTTTTCGGGAGAATTAAATTTTATTTCCGACATCCAATTTTCATAGGTATTCCCCATATGATAAGCAAAGTTGTCATAAGTTGTTAATCGCCAGTAATCTTTTTTTAAAGGCAACTTATCAAGATATATTTCTGAATCACCTCCCAATTTATATTGTGAAAATGAATTGATATTTTTAAAAACATCTTTTTTATACGTAGCGACAAAATGACCAGAGCCAATCAAAACTTTAAAATCAGAACTTATTTTTAATCCAAAAATAAGATTTAAGAAGTCTTGGTTATAATCTCTTTTCCAGCCTAAACTGTCATAAAAACGAATCAAAGCTTCTCTATTTTTTACTGGAATAAATCTAAGTTTTTTATTAAATAAATTATCGTAAATAACATTCCCACAATAACTCTCAAACATTTTGAACTGTGGAGTAAGTCCTACTACGCCTGCTTTTGGGAGCTGTTCGAAAATCTTCACAGTTTCTACTTGCCAATTGCTTAAAAACATTACATCAGCATCGGAAATTGTAACAAGTTCCATATCATTGCCCACCAATCCTTTTAATATGGCGTTAAATTTTCCTATGTTAGGTGTATGAAGTAATTCTTGAATATTTCCTTGTAAAAATAGCGTTTCGAGATATGCTTTAACTTCTTTACAACTTCCGTTATTAATAATTGTAATATAAGTTTTGTGATGCATTGTTTCAAACAAAGAAGTGAGACATAGATCAAAAATCCTAAACGCATCTTTAAAATAACCTTCTTGATTTGGTATATAAACAGGAATAATAACCTGATGGGTGTAATCAGATTTTTGCTGTACTATATCTTTGTTTGGGTTATTGCCTATTCGCATTGAAATAAATTAATTAGTAATAAAAAACAAATTACCTAAATTATTACTGATAATTGATTTTCCTAACAATCTATAATCATGCTCTTTAAGATAAATAGTAATTTCTGAATGAGTATCTTCTTCAAAACTTAAATCAGATTCTATTACAATTATTTTAGGCCTAAATTTGTTCCAATTATTTGTTTTTAAAACTTCTAAATCAAATCCTTCCGCATCAATATCAAAAAAATCCAGTCTCCATTTTGAAATATCATTTCGTTCTAAAACTTCTTCTAAAGTATATAAAGGCATATTGACTTTGTTGATGATTTTTAAAGTATCCTTATGCTTTAGGATAAAATCAGAACTAAAAGAGTTCATAGAACTTTCTTCGAACATGTAATAATCAAGATAAGTATTAGATGAACCTATACCTGAATTTATAAAAATATCCTTAGGCCTAAATTGTTTATATAAGTTTTTTAATTCTGGATTAGGATCAATACATATTCCTTTCCAGTTTCTTAAGTAAAAGTAATATGTGTTTGATGCCTTGATAGGATCCCAACTACCAATATCAACATAAGCACCAGGCCGGGTTTGATTAATTAATTTCATTAACTGAATATCGTCTCCAGATTTTGAAAAACTAATGTTGTAACGACCTCTAATAAACTGTTTAATTTTATAAATCATACCATTAAATTAATTAGAATAGTAATTCAAAATTTCTTCAATTCTTTTCTTAAAATTTTCATCACTAAAATAATCCCCAAATGGATAAACCGCTTCATTTGACTCTAGCCTATTTTCAATTAACAATTCTAATTTTTCCTTAATCTCTTGTTTATCATTCATATTAGCAATGTAGCACTTTTCTTTTATGATATTCCGAAGTTCGCTTCTCAAAGGTGACAAACACAATATTGGCTTATTATAAGCCGCTAAAAAAGGTGCTTTACCTACCAGAATATTACAATATAACGGCCCATTTTCTAAAATAATAGTAATATCCGTTTCATGAATTTGCTCATTAGAAGAATTAGAAAAATTCAAAGCATCTAAAATTTTAATATTGTCAACCGCTATATATTTCTTTGTAAGCCGCGCGTTCTCTTGACCACGAAGTCTTAAAATAAATTCCGTGTTTTGCCTATACTTACTTTTTTCGGAAATTAATTCTTGATAAGCGTCTAAAAGATTATCTGCATTGCGCCCAAATTGAATGGCTCCATGATACGAAATAGCTACTTTTTTAGTTTTCTTGACTACTCCGCTTTGATCAGAAAAATTAAAAGCTTCAGGAGAAAACTGATGTGGCAAAGAATAGAATTTTTTTCTTGATCCATATAAATATTCCATGTCCTGAGATAATAATTCCGTCGCCATGCACGATTTAGACTGAGAAATTACTTGTTGCATTTCTTTCAATCTAAACATGTCTAAATTATTTAAACTATTTTGAGAACCCGTACACCAAAAATTAGGATATGGCTCATTAAAAGTTATTATCGATTGTTTTAGAATAGGTAAGTCTTTTGCGCCAAGTATTGTTTCGCAATCAAGACCCGCACTTCTGATAAAAATATGGTCGTATTTCTGGTAATTTATTTTTGCAATGTAAGAGCTATAAACTTTATGAATATGCCTTTCATTTAAAGAGATATGAAATAATCGCCAATAAAATCGGTTCTTAAATTTTGTAAAAAAAGGTATTTTTAAATTTAAAATATGTGTTTCAATTGTATTTATGGGTAACAAATGCAATTGATCATCGCTTGGATGATTTTTTAAATAAACTACATCTATAATAGCGTCAGGATAGGATTTTCGCAACTTAAATAAAAAAGATCGCGAAATAATTCCTTGACTTGTTCCTGAAATTCTCAAATCTTGTTCTATAATTAAAAACTTCATGAAATAATTTTTTTAAAAACCATTCGACCCATTTTTAAAATAAAGATCAAATATCTTGTTATATAAAATTTAGAGAAATATAGTCTGGTGAATGTTGTCCAAAAATGCAAATAACGCTTATTATCTAAAAAAGTTTTTTCAAGTCTTGATAATAAAAATTGCTGTTGAAAAGCATTAAAGTATTGATATTTTTTGTCAATTAAGTAATAATAAAATGCATAGGTAGCGATATTTTTATTAACTAAATTATCATTTTTACTCGTTATATTTTGACCACTTAATCTAAAATAAATTAAAGCCTCATTTATTGTGAAAATATTTTTAAAACCTGAAAATTCTAAAACTCCTAGCAAATCACTGTACCATGCCAAAGGAAAATCTTTGAATTGTGTAATTATCAATTTATTTTTATCAAATATATATTCGCTTAATGAGCTTCTTGTATGACCTTGTAGCTTCCGCATAACAAAATCTACACTATTTTCTATTTTTGGATGGTAATAAATATCTGAAATGACTTGGTTATCTTTATTAATAACTTGTGTTGCAAATCGTATTACTTTACAGTCATTTACATTTATATCACTTAAATTTGCGTAAAAAGATTTTACACAATTTTCTTGTAGAACATCATCATCGCCTAAAATCATGATCCATTTCTCATCACCAGTCATAGCAATACAGCGCTCCCATTGCTGCACTAAGGAAATTGCACCTTTGTTTTGTGGAAATCGATGGTACTTAAAATCAAATTTGCCTTTATATTTTTCTAATAAATCATGAGGACTTTCAGGACTAGCATCATCACCTATATACACCTTGAAATGCATATTCGTTTGAATTGACAAGGAGGCTAATGTAGCTTCAAAAAAAGAGAATTTGTAATATGGAACTATTATGGCAAGCAAATCAAAGTTTATTTAGTTAGTCGAAGAGAATGAAATATTTTTTTTGCCATAACCAATAAACCGACCTTTTTTACTAATTTTTTGCACAGTAATCCAAATTGAAATGTATTTGATTTTTTTAAAGCATTGGTTCTATTGCGCCAATACAGCATACCATTATTAAACCTAACTAGAGCTGACTCATACAAGAATTGAAAATCGCTATCATTTAAAAAAGGTTTTAAATAGCGTATTGCAAGTAATGTTTCATCAAAAAATACCTCAACATTGGTCCGCCCAAAAGGATTCCTGCGATACAAAGCCAACGGTTTTTTTAGATATACTGTTTTGGGTTTTTGTTGAAAAATTAACAACCACACTACCCAATCTTCTTGTGCAGTTAATTCTAATGGGAAAGAGACATTTTGGAATAGACTAGCCTTAAAAAACCAACAATGACATGGGACAGTAAAGCCATCATTCCAATATCTCGCAAGATTATAAAAATTAAATTCAAATTGGTCCAAATTTGAAAAAGGTGGTTCAGTGACTGTTATTGTTTCAGAAAACACCAAATAATTGGAACAAACTATATCAACTTTATATTTTTGTAAAGCATCAAGCGATAGTGTTAATTTATCAGCTGTTAGTAAATCATCCGCATCAAGAAATTGTACATACGCTCCTTGTGCAATTCGCAATCCATAGTTTCTGGCAGCACTTACTCCTAAATTTGTAGTTGTAAAATACTGAAATCTTTTATCCCTCTCTACCCACGCAAGTATAATCGATTCACTTGCATCTGTACTGCCATCATTGATTAAAAGACATTCCCAGTTTTTATATTGTTGTTGGTACACAGACTGTAAGGTCTCTTCTATAAATAAGGCTTGATTGTAACACGGAATTATAATTGAAATAAGTGGATTGTGTTCCAAAATTTAGTTTTTATGTTCTAATTGTTCTTTAACTTCCTTTATAGCTTGTAACCATTTCAAACCAAATTTAGCATCAGGTTCCAAATGATTCCCCTCCGCCCATTCATTCCAAGATTTTATGACTACAATTTCAGGTCGATTAGATTTCTTTAACAATTCGCTTACTGTACTTTCTAGCTGTACTTTCCATGTTTCTGGAGTAGCATTTTTAAAAATCATTGCTTTATTGCCACTTCGTGCAGTATTATCCCAGTTTGGAAAAACACATGGAATATGCTTTTCACTGTTAAAAGTCATATTCATTTTTTCCACACCCTTTTTGTAATCAAAAATTAAAGGTTTAGAACGGCTGTCAATATGATTATCGAGCTTTAAATACTCTCTTACAACTTTTTTTAATTTTCGTTCAATTTTTGCAAAATTTCCTTTTTTAAAAAATAAAATTTCTTGACCATATCGCATCCGCATAAAAACATCGACACCCACTTTTCCGTAAATAAATTTGTTATTCAAAACAATATCTGAACAAATTGTTGCGATAAAATGAATACCATCAAATCCATTAACGATCGCTAATTCATTAAAAATAGTTATAAACGCTTCATGATTTGGAATATCATCAAATCTGTACACATGAAACATCGGCTTATTATCGATCTTGATATACCGTTCATCTTGAAAAAAGGCAAGTAAATAATTGAAATACTCCATGTAATCTTGCTCTCCTTGATACGTTTGCTCTATTAAGGTATCTGGATTATCTAAACCATGCCAAATTCCTTTCCATGTTTCATTTGCCCAACAAAAACAAAAAGGCAATACAATATTTTTATTTTTCAACATCGCTTCAGCAGGTTTTTCAAGAAGCATTTTCCCATTTCCAAACCAATATTGATAATAAATAAATCCATCAACACCATATTCTTTAGCCAACAGTGCTTGTTGCTCTTGAATTTCGGGCAAACGCAAATCATAAAATCCTAAATCTGCAGGCAAAATAGGTTGATAATGACCTTTAAAAAGTGGTTTTGCTTTAGTTACATTTGTCCATTCCGTAAAACCGTTACCCCACCATAAATCATTTTCAGGTATGGGATGATATTGTGGCAAATAATAGGCTAGAAATTGAATTTCACTGATGTTCATTTTCATGATTTTTCAAAGTGTTTTTTGTCATTTCCAAATACGATTTCCCCCATTTCTGGCAGGGTTCTAAATGATTTCCTTCTGCCCATTCATTCCAAGCATTTATAAACAACATCTTTTCTTTATTTAATTTCCACGGAAAATTATTTACTATGTGACGCAACCAACTACCATATATCTCTGGAGTTGAATTCTTAAAAATGAATGCATTACTATTACGCCTAGCACTATTGTCCCACATTGGAACAATTGAAGGGCAAATATTACTTTTAAATTTTTTGCTTTTTTGAATGTCAACAAATGCACCATAATCAAAAACCCTATCTTCTTCCTTCAGGATAACTTTTTCTTTTAAACCTAGTTGCCTTTTAATTTTTCTGAGGATTCTTTGTCCTAAAGTTTTTTTTCGTTCTGAAATTGTTGGAAAATGAGGTTGAAACTCGACAGCAAAATCAAATCCCATTACTAATGGATCTTCAATTATGCCCCAGCTCTGCATATACCCAAGATGCACCTCGCCAATTCCCTTTTGTCTGGCTTTAGCTCTCCATATTTCAGTTGTTTTTTTTATATCACTTAACAATTTTGGACGATACACTAAAAAAATAGGCTTGCCGTCATGTTTAATATATCGCTCATCCTTGAAATAGTTTTCACATAAAAACTCAAAATGAAATTCATCATCATCAAAACTATATTCCTGTTTCATTAAAACCTCCCGCTCTTCACCATCCCAAGCTCTTGTCCAGTTTTCGTTTGCCCAACACATCATAAAGGGCAATTCCTCTTTTGGGTTTCGCATTTTTCTATCCAAGGGTTCGTGCAATAATCTTTTGCCATTAAACCAATAATGATAATAACAAAACCCATAAATTCCGTGCTCTTTTGCTAAAGCTTCCTGAGCTAATCTAGACTCCTCCAACCGTAAGTCATAAAAACCCAAATCGGCAGGCAAATGAGGCTGATAATGACTCTCGAATCGAGGCTTTGCTTTAGTAACATTTGTCCACTCTGTAAATCCTTTTCCCCACCATTTATCATTTTCAGGAATGGGATGAAATTGAGGTAAGTAGATGGCGATGGGTTTTATTTTATTCATAAGTATTTAGAAAACTTATTTTTTATTTTTCTAAAAAAAAAAGCGATTTTTTTTCTTTTATATAAATTTAAAGTTTTTTTAATAAATTCTGACTTCGAAACAATATCTAAATTCTGTCTCAAAAATTCATCTAAACTTAAATTATTAGAGATTCCCACCTGTTGTTTATTATGTATTCTATATTGTATTAATGATTGATTTATAAAAAACAATCCATCCCGAGCAGCAGCATGCATACCCAAAAATGCATCATGATAAAAAAATTGATATCCAATTACTGGCATTTCCCTTTTTAATTCTTCACGAAAACAAAGAGTTGCACCCGTTATTTTGTTTTTGTTTTCTAATAAATCGAAAAATGCATTGTTATTGTTTCTCCAATTATTTTGAATATCAGTACTAAAATTCCATTTCTCCCAAAGTGTAACATTCAGATTTTTACCATTTTCATCTATCAATTCACCATCTGAAAACAACAATTTACAATTACTATACTCTTGAAAAAAATTGGACATAATTTCAACTTTATTTTTATGCCAAATATCATCTTGATCAGCAAGAAATACTAAATCACCTTTAGTTAGAGAGATTGCTTTTTCAAAATTCTTAATGGTTCCTAGTGATTTTTCGTTTTGATGTAAATGTATAATTTCTGGATATTGACTTTTAAATGATTCGATTATACCTAAAGTACAATCATTTGAGCCATCGTCACATATTATTAATTCATCTATTGAAAGTGATTGAAATAAAATACTTTCTAGCTGGTCATTTAAAAAACTTTCTCCATTGTAAGTACATAATGCTACTGATAAAATCATATCATTAATTACCAAGATATTTAAATATATTTTTTAGATAAAATAAAGGAGCGATAATGAAATTACCTAACCTGTATGAATAAGTACTCCTAATTAAATTCGAATTTGCCTTTAAAAATTGCTCTGTTCGCATTTTATTAATTGAGCATCCGTTAAATAATGAAGTTGAAAGTCTTTCAATCTTACTATCAGACGCAACTGACATAACATAAAGATGGGAGTTCTCTACTTTTTCAAGATTTAAATGACTACCGCTATAAACATTCATTTTGCTAAAATCAGCAAAATCAGCAAAAATTGAATTCAAATTAAATGCTTTTTGCACATAAAAATCTGAAAATTTGAAGTGTTTTTTTACTAGTTCTTGAAATTCCTCAAAATAAAGTTCCTTAACATGGAACTTGTTCTTGAAATTTGGGATATCTGAATAATATTTTTTATCTGGGGATGACATAATTAAAATTCCATTTGACTTCAAAACTCTTTTGATTTCTAAAAACATTTCTTCATGCTTATCATGATGTTCAATAGTCTCAAAACTAACAACAACATCTATGGAATTTGAATCAACAGGGATTTTATCTGCTGATCCAACTGTAAAACTCAAATTTTTATTTATATACTTTTTTTGTGCTTCAAAAACTGTCTCTTCATCTATATCAACACCAATAACTTTTGATGCATTCTTTGATAAAAGATACGATCCATAACCTTCACCAGATGCAATATCTAAAATCACTTTATTATAAACAAAATCTTTTGCAATAGCATAACGATGCAAATGCTCGACTGTAACATCCGAAAAGTCATAAAATTCTAATCGTTCTCCTGTTGATTTTTTTTTCATAATTTAACTTTGCCATTTTAACTCTGGTCTAATCAATCCTGGGTAATCTCCAGAATAGTTGCCTCTTACTGTCTTATCACCAAACTCGTCAATAACATTAAATCCAACTACATTCATTTCATGAAATTCTATTTGAAATGGACTATACTTCATAATTGCAAAACTGCATGAATAACTCCCTTCCGCAAGTAAATTTCCGGGTATTGTAATAGATTTTTTGTATTTACCAACTGGTAATGATTCTTTTAAAGTTGATGAATTTTTATCATGAGAACTTAGAATATGAATATTTTCAACATTAAATAAATTAAATCCATGCGTAAAAAACTCATCTTCTCGGAAAATTTCATATGTAAATTCAATTACTACGTCATCGAATATGCTATGATTCCTTGAAATTTTATGATCTTTATTGAGAACCTTCACTTCGACCAGCTCGATAAAATCTCCTTTTGGCTTTAAATTACTTAAATTATCCCATAAACGATGAGCAGTAGAATTTTTATCTTCAAGATATTTCTCAATAACCTCCTCAATTTGACCCTCAAAAACCACTTTCCCATACTCCAACATAATTCCCCTAGTACACAAACTCTTCACTGCCGCCATATTATGACTCACAAATAACACCGTTCTTCCTTCGCCTTTAGAAATATCTTGCATTTTACCAATGGCTTTTTTCTGAAACTCAGCATCACCTACAGCTAATACCTCATCTATGACAAGTATTTCGGGCTCTAAAAATGCCGCTACTGCAAAAGCCAATCGCACCGTCATTCCGGAGCTGTAACGCTTTACAGGCGTATCAATATAACGGGCGCAACCCGAGAAATCTATAATTTCGTCCAGCTTAGAGGCTATTTCTTTTTTGGTCATTCCGAGTATAGCTCCGTTCAAAAAGATGTTTTCTCTACCCGTCATTTCGCCATTGAATCCTGTTCCTACTTCAAGTAAAGATGCGATGCGTCCTCTCGACTTTATACTTCCTGTTGTAGGTGCGGTAACCTTCGATAAAATCTTGAGTAAAGTAGACTTCCCCGCTCCGTTTTTGCCAATAATACCCAACACTTCACCTCGCTTTACTTCAAAATTGATGTCTTGTAAAGCCCATACATATTCACTTGAACCTTTGGTAGCGCGGTCATTGTTGTCTCCAATCTTTAAATACGGATTTTCTTTACCCCGAATCTCATGCCACCAGCGATTCAAGTCATGTATCAATGTACCTGTACCCACTTGACCCAAGCGATACTGCTTTGAAATATTTTCGGCTTTTAATATGATATCTTTATCCATTGCTTGTTTGTGAAACGAGATTGTTACTGTAGGATAATTCGCTTCTCCCTTTTCACTATTAAAAATCAAACCGTATCTATAAAACTCTTCTCGGTTTTATTAAAAAAAAGTATACCAATTAACAGTATTACAACAGTTACGACGCTAGTATATGCTAGTCCAACCAGAGATATTTGCCCCACATTAAGCAACATATAACGTGTGGTTTCTATAATATAGGCAAGCGGATTGTACTGAACTAACCAAGCATAGTGCGGTATTTTTTCTTGGATTAATGCCAAAGGATACATAACTGCTGAAACATACATGAGTAATTGCACGCCAAAACCAATTAAATAATTAAAATCTCTATATTTAGTAACTAACGAAGAAATTAACATTCCAAGACCTAAACCTAAAATTCCCATCAAAATTATAAGAAAAGGAAAGAACACTATCGCTCCATTCAAACTAACTAATGCCCCTTGGCTGTAAAAATAAATATAAAAAACGAGGAAGATAAAAAATTGAATTCCAAACTTAATTAAATTTGAAATTACAATGCTAAGTGGTACAATAATTCGTGGAAAGTAAACCTTACCAAAAATTCCGGCATTGGCGCCAAAAGTATTAGAAGTTCCTGTTAAACAAGCAGTAAAATAATTCCAGACTGTAACTCCTGCAAGATTGAATAAAAACGGAGGTACCGTTCCCGTATCTATTCCTGCTAAATTATTAAAAATAATAGTGAATGTAACCGAGGTAAATAAGGGTTGAATTAAATACCATAACGGACCTAAAACTGTTTGTTTGTATACTGTTACCACATCTCGCTTTACAAAAAGCAATAGCAAATCACGGTATTGCCAAACCTCTTTGATATTGAGTGAGAAAAAATTATTTTTTGGTGTTATTTCAAACAGCCATTTTGTATCTATTGGTTCTGTTGAATTCATTGGCTAATAAACATTAATACATTTATATTAATTATGTTTTTTACAATAGTAATAAATACCAAGGCTTCGCCCTCTTAACCCCCAAAGGAGTAAGAGGACCGCACCAAATATAATAATTTAAAGATGAAAAGTACTTTTACAAGAATCCTTTTTTAACAGCTGCAAAACATAGTTCAAAATTAACTGTAAACACATCAATTCCTAATAATGTACTAGGAATCATGAACATAAAAAATAAGCATAACTAAAATATAATAATTAGATATTTAATACTTTTAAACTGTAATGAAAACACAATTATATAGTTTATAACTTTATATTGTTTATGTTTAAAAATCATAAAAAACACCAACTTTTAAAAACAAAGCGATTAGCATATAAACAAACGCACAACATTTCGCCCCTATTTATAAAGACAAAAAAAATCACTAGTTTTAATACATTCCAGCAAATAAAATAACAAACCTTTTGATTAACTTTGTATCATGTTTACATTTTTTAAATCAAAACCAATACTCAAAGATCTAATTCCAGAGGATCATATTGACATTCACTCTCATTTGTTACCCGGTATCGATGACGGAGCCAAAACTTTTGAAGATACACTGAGACTAACCAAAGCTCTACAAGAAATTGGAGTATCAGAGTTCATTACTACCCCACATATTATTCAATATGTTTGGGACAATACGCATGAACAAATTTTAGAGAATCAATCGATTACGGTTTCAGCATTAGAGAAAAATACTATTACGGTACCGTTTCATGCTGCAGCCGAATATTTGATGGATGATCAATTTGTACAGTTGTTTCAATCCCGTAACTTATTGACGCTAAAAGACAATTACGTTTTAGTCGAAATGTCATACATCAACCCGCCAATTCAGTTGTATACCATACTTTTTGATCTACAGGTAGCAGGCTACATTCCCGTTCTAGCACATCCAGAGCGGTATTTATTTTACCATAATAATTTTAATGAATACCACAAGCTGAAACGAGCTGGTTGTTTATTCCAACTGAATTTACTTGCTGTTGTAGGCTATTATGGTACTGAAATTGCTAAGGTCGCTGAAGAACTACTCCAAAAAGACATGTATACTTATGTAGGCTCAGATGTACATCATGACAAGCATATTGAGGCTTTCAGTCAAAAAATAAGTCTGAAAGACACCACCCCACTTCAAGAAATTATTGTCAATAATCAATTTTTCAAAAGGTAATAATATCTTGTATAAACCAAAAAAAGACCCAAAGGATGTACTTTGGGTCTTTTTTGATCTTTAAAACAGCTTGCTACTTATCTAACAATTCAAAAGTGGAATTCATACTTTTAAACTCTGGTACAATCTGCTTCATTTTTGTTACAATTTGATCGTTGTCAAAGTGATTAGCGATACGAATTAGCTCTTCAATATCAACATTCAAACCATCAAAATCATCTAATATTTCCTCGGCGATCATTATTTTTTCGTGATAAGTCGGAAGTGTTTTTGAGGTATCATTCAATAATTCTTCATACAATTTCTCACCTGGTCGCAAGCCAACAATTTGTATTTTGATATCCCTTTCAGGTACAAATCCAGCCAACTTAATCATTTTTCTGGCTAAATCCACAATTTTAACTGGCTTGCCCATATCAAAAATATAAATTTCTCCTCCATTACCCATAGCTCCAGCTTCTAAAACCAATTGACAGGCCTCAGGTATGGTCATAAAATACCGAATAATATCGGGATGTGTAATCGTTATAGGTCCGCCGTTAGCAATTTGTTTGGTAAACAAGGGAACAACAGAACCATTGGATCCTAAAACGTTCCCGAAACGGGTAGTAATAAATTTAGTGTTGTTTTTATCGCCCGTATTTTTATTTTTTAATTGCAAAGATTGCACATATTTTTCGGCAATTCTTTTACTAGCACCCATTACATTACTAGGATTTACTGCCTTGTCGGTAGACACCATCACAAATTTTTTGACTTTGTACTGGCAAGATAAATCAGCCAAAATTTTAGTCCCTTCAATATTCGTTAAAATAGCTTGAGATGGATTTTCTTCCATCAGCGGCACATGCTTGTATGCAGCTGCATGAAAAACAACTTGAGGTTCATATTTTTGAAAAACATTTTGCATGGCTTCCTTATTACGAACATCACCAATTACGGAAAAAATTTTCGAATTAGACTCTAGTTCATTCATCTCTAAACACATATGGTGTAATGGAGTTTCGGATTGATCTAAAATAACAACCACTTTTGGATTAAATCCCAATACTTGCCGCACTATTTCACTACCAATAGAACCCGCAGCTCCGGTAATTAAAACCGTTTTATCTTTTAATTGCTTAGATATGGATTTGTTGTCTAATACAATTGGTTTACGTTCTAACAAATCTTCAATTTGAATACTCTTTACTTTTTGAGAAATCTCTTTCTGATTTTCCCAGTCAGAAATTAACGGTACCGTGAACACATTATAATTAAATTCTAAACATTGGTCTACGATAATTAATTGCTCTTCTTTAGACAAGCTTTTATCAGCAATGATAATCGCTTGGGCGTTTACGGAACGCATTAAAGGTGGAATTTTTTTCTTTTTAATCAATATGGGCAAATCCAGCATTCGCTTCGTTGCATTTTGATTGTTTTTATCCACAAAACCAACAATTTTAAATCGGGATGGCGTTTCAAACTTTAAAGCGTTTGCAACAGATATGGCATTCGCATCGGTACCATAAATAATAGTTCTGATTAATTTGTTCGTTCCTTGTTCTGAAAAATACATCTCAAAAGTTTGCTTGATAATTACGCGATACAAAAACAAGCCACAGAAGGAAAGGACGATATTAATAAAAAAAGCGGTGTTTAAAAATGCTTTCTCGCCTTGCAATAATTCATAGATATAATTAAAAAAAAGAAACACTACTAAAACAGACATTTGAGAGAACAAAAGCTTGACTGCATCAATATAAGAGGAGTGCCTGATGATTCCCGAATAAGTTCTAAATAACCAGAAAAAGAATACGTTGACACAAAATAAACTGATAATAAAACTAAAATTATACGGTGTGATAATATAGTCTAATCCAGTTCCTTTAAAAATAAGAATCGTAAAAAAAAACGATAATACCAAGACTGAAACATCCATCATTACAATGATCCATCTAGGTAAATAACGCAAATTATGGATATTGAATTTCAAATTTTCTCTTGAAAAAAAACTTGGTTTTTCAGTCGGTGAATCTATATTTTTAGTCGTGCTCAAAATAGCTTAATGTGTAAGATTATTTATTTATTACTGCAAAAATAACAATTAATAAATAGTTATTGAAACAAATTGTAAGAACAGTAAATTCCTTTTAAAAAAAAATAAACCACTAGGAACTTCAAGTCCATAGATTTAGTTTGGCAGACGCAAAGCTGCAAGGTTAAAGCTTTTTACTTTGGCACAGATTAATCCGTGATAATACATTTAATCTGTAACTAACTATTTTTTTGAAGCTAAAGCAAAATTTACTAAAGTAAATATTTTTAACTTTTTATGGGGCCAATAAAAGTGCTATGACCAACTACGCCATAAACCACTTTTGGGCTTATTGATCCTATGTTGCCTATCGAGTGTTTTAAAAAAAAGGTAATAGCATCATACCATCAATATTATGTTTTAAATGATTCTATTTTTTTGTAAGAAATAATAATTTTTAGCGTTCCAACCCATTCACTTCTCACTTATTACTTCTCACTCTTCACATCCCACTTTCCACTTCCCACTTTAAACCTTTTGCTTCAACAAGCCTAAAAGATATTCTCCATAACCCGATTTTTTCAAAGGTGTGGCCAATGCAGCAAGTGTCTCATCTGAAATAAAACCCTGTCGCCAGGCAATTTCTTCGATGCAACCTATTTTTAATCCTTGGCGCTCTTCGATAACTTGAACAAATTGTCCAGCTTGCATCAAACTGTTAAATGTTCCAGTATCCAACCAGGCAGTTCCTCGGCTTAAAATTCCTACTTTCAAAACTCCTTTGTCCAAATACACTTTGTTAACATCTGTAATTTCATATTCGCCACGCGCACTGGGCTTGATGTTTTTTGCAATTTCCACTACCGAGTTATCATAAAAATACAAACCTGGCACAGCATAATTAGACTTAGGTTCCAATGGTTTTTCCTCAATTGAAAGGGCCTTAAAATTATCATCAAACTCCACTACCCCATAGCGTTCTGGATCCGAAACGTGGTAGGCAAATACAACACCACCTTCAGGATTCGTATTGGATTGCAATAATTCATTCATATTAGCCCCAAAGAAAATATTATCTCCTAAAACTAATGCAACACTCTCAGCACCAATAAAATCTTCCCCAATGACAAAAGCTTGGGCCAATCCATTAGGAATAGCCTGCTCTGCGTAACTGAACGTACAGCCTATAGCTGCTCCATCACCCAACAGTTTTTTGAAATTAGGCAAATCGTGAGGAGTCGAAATAATTAATATTTCATGAATTCCCGCCATCATCAAAGTAGATAATGGATAATAAATCATGGGTTTATCATACACTGGCATCATTTGCTTGCTCATCGCCAAAGTCAGTGGATGCAAACGCGTTCCTGAACCTCCTGCTAATATAATTCCTTTCATATTTTTTTATTTTTTGCCACAAAGGCACTAAATTTAACAGGTATAATTTTTAATCTAAAATAATTTATTTTTTTAACTAATACCTTATAAGGGAAGTTTTTTATATAGATTAATCTACGTCATTTAAAAAAACGGACAACTGATCACTAATCACTAATTGTACTGCTTTTCATAATAACCTGCATACTCCCCCGAAGTAATATTATTCAACCACGTTTGATTTTCTAAATACCAATTTACGGTTCGTTCCAATCCTTGCTCAAAAGTAACCGAAGGCTTCCATCCTAATTCTGTATTGATCTTACTAGCATCAATCGCATAACGCAAATCATGCCCGGGACGGTCTTTTACGTAAGTAATTAATTGTTCTGAAGTTCCCACTGCTCTACCTAATTTTTCATCCATGATTTTGCATAACAGTTGCACTAAATCAATATTTTGCCATTCATTAAAACCTCCAATATTATACGTATCGTGGTTTTTACCTTCGTGGAAAACCAAATCAATCGCTACCGCATGATCTTCAACAAAAAGCCAATCACGAGTATATTTTCCGTCGCCATAAACGGGCAAAGGTTTATTTTGAATAATATTATTAATAAACAACGGAATCAATTTTTCTGGAAAGTGAAAAGGTCCGTAGTTATTAGAGCAATTGGTCAACACATACGGCAAACCATAGGTTTCGCCATAGGCACGCACAAAATGATCTGAACTCGCTTTCGAGGCAGAGTATGGGGAGTTGGGATCGTAAGCCGTGGTCTCTGTAAACAATCCTTCGGCACCTAAACTTCCATACACTTCATCGGTACTGATGTGATAGAATCGCTTGCCTACCATGTTATCTTTCCAAATGGTTTTGGCTGCATTTAACAAATTCATCGTGCCTATGACATTCGTTTTCACAAAAGCCAACGGATCTGTGATGGAACGATCCACATGAGATTCTGCGGCCAAATGCAATACGCCATCAAATTGATGCTTAGCAAACAACGCATCAATAAAATCGGCGTCCACTATATCCCCTTTAATAAAAGTATAGTTTGGCGCTTTTTCGATATCAACAATATTTTCCAGATTCCCAGCATACGTTAGTGCATCCAAATTAAATATCTGATACTGCGGATACTTCTTTACAAAAACCCGTACAACGTGTGACCCAATAAAACCGGCCCCACCGGTGATTAGTATTTTTCTCATTTTTATTTGTATTTATAATTGATCGTGAGGATTAAATGGTAATTTTTTTTTAAAATAATACTACTACTTGCATGCATTTCTTTATCACTTTAATTTTTACACTATTCACTACTATCTATTCACTCCTCACTATTCACTCCTCAATAACCCCATACATTTCCTTAAACTTTCCTTATAATCAGGAACGAGTACTCCAAAAATAGCTTTAATTTTACTTTTATCCAATAAAGAATGCGCTGGTCTTAGAGCTGGTGTTGGATAATCTGAAGCTGGAATTCCGACCACTTTACAATCAAAATTACCAATTTCCCGAATGGACAAAGCAAATTCATACCAACTAATTTCCCCCTCATTAGAAAAATGATACAATCCCGGCTGCCAAGTAGCATGATTTATAATCGTCATAATCGCTTGTGCCAAATCAGCTGCATACGTAGGAGAACCTATTTGATCATTGACAACAGTAAGACTATCTCGTTCTTGCATCAAACGCGACATGGTTTTGACAAAATTATTACCAAAACAAGAATACACCCAAGAAGTCCTGATAATAATTGAATTTGGATTTTCTTGCACACAAGCCTTTTCACCCGCTAATTTGGTCATACCATAAACATTGATAGGATTTGTAGCAGCAGTCTCCGTCAATGCAATGGCTGCAGTACCGTCAAAAACATAATCGGTGGAAACATGCAACAGTTTACAATTGTTGTTCTGACTCCATTTTGCCAAAACAGCAACAGCTTGATGGTTCAAAATATGCGACAATTCAACTTCTGTTTCTGCACGATCAACGGCAGTATGTGCAGCACAATTAACAATAAATTGTGGATTAATTTTGGATATTTTTAACGCTAAATGATCTAAATTACATAAATCCAATTCCTTCCTATCCGTAAAAACCCATTCAAATTGACTATAGTCTTTTGACAAAACCTGTAATTCAGAACCCAATTGTCCTTTTGCTCCTGTTATTAGTATTTTATTCATTAAAATTGGCTGTTACAATTAGCAAAATCAGGCAAAATCAGGTCTTTTTCAGATACTATGGCGTTTTTTAAATCTATTCCCCAGTCAATTTTTAAAGCAGAATCATTAAATCGGATGCCGCCTTCACTCTCTTTGTTGTAATATTGGTCACACTTGTACAGTACGACAGCTGTCTCGCTAAGTACTGAAAAACCATGGGCAAAACCTTGTGGAACGAGCAACTGCTTTTTATTCTCAGCAGATAGCAAAACAGAAAAATGCTTTCCAAAGGTTGGCGAATCTTTACGTAAATCAACTGCTAGGTCTATGATTTCTCCTTGTAGCACCCTTATGAGTTTGGTTTGAGCAAAAGGAGGATTTTGAAAATGTAAACCACGTAGCGTCCCTTTTTGTGAAAAAGACTGATTGTCTTGCACAAAATCGATACTAGTACCTAAATCACTTAATCTACTTTTGTTATACGCCTCAAAAAAATAACCTCTTGCATCTTCAAAAATACTTGGGGAAATCAGTACTAAATCTTTTATATAGGTTTGTTCTATATTCATTTGGTTCAAAAATAATGGTGAGTATAGCCCACCGTAATATTTAAAATTTCATTTTATTTAAATTCGCAAAAAAATTCTCGAACTATAACCGCTATCCTTTCTCTCTCGCCATCTGTAAGATTAGAGCCGGAAGGAAGACACAACCCATTTTCAAATAAAGTCTCTGCTACTTTATTTCCATAGTACGGATATTTCTCAAAAATAGGTTGTAAATGCATCGGTTTCCACAACGGTCGTGATTCAATATTAGCAGCTTCAAAAGCCAATCGCAAAGCTTCTCTTGTTATTCCCAATTTTTCATTAGGCTCTACTAAGATGGAACTCAACCAATAATTAGCAAAATAATCACTACTAGGCACTGTAAAAACGGTTACTGCTTCAATATCACTGAATAAATCAACATAAAAGGCATTCATTTTTCTACGGAGCGCCACATGGTCGTCTAAAACTTCTATTTGACCGCGGCCGATACCAGCACAAATATTACTCATTCTATAATTATACCCTATTTCACTGTGTTGATAATGAGGGGCGTTGTCTCTGGATTGAGTCGCAAAAAACAAGGCTCTATCTTTCTGCTGTACTGTCTTGGTTACGATAGCACCTCCACCAGAAGTAGTAATAATTTTGTTTCCATTAAAGGAAAACACCCCAATATCCCCAAAAGTACCGCATGACTGACTTTTATAATTACTTCCTAATGCTTCGGCACTGTCTTCCAGGATCGGAATACCAAATTTATCAGCTATAGTTCTAATTTCATCAATTTTATATGGAATCCCATACAAATCAACGGCGATTATCGCTTTTGGAGTTTTTCCTCTTGTAATTCGGTCTACTATTGCTTCTTCTAAAGCAAGCGGACATAAATTCCAAGTATCCATTTCGCTGTCAATAAAAACGGGAATTCCTCCAAGATATAAAATCGGATTTGCTGATGCCGAAAAAGTCATACTCTGACAAAGTACTTCATCACCAGCTTGAACTCCTAATAAAATCAAACCCAAATGAATGGCTGCAGTACCAGAACTTAAAGCACCTACACGAGCTTCATTACCTAAGCAATTTTCAAGGGCCTGCTCAAAGGCATCAACATGAGGTCCTCCAGTAGTAATCCAATGGGTTGCTAAGGCTTCGCGAATATACCGTTCTTCGAAACCACTTCGCTGAGACAATGATAAAAATATTCGATTTTTACTCATTGAGCTTCCGATAATTGGCTTCATAACGAACATCATCCTCGCTAACACTGTTCAATGGTAAAGTCGAAAATGATAGTAATTTCGAATGTGATTCTAAGGATTCAATGGCATTGGCATAACCCGCCGGAATATGAACCATTTTACTTTCTAACACTGTTAAAGTGATGGCCTCTATTGGTAAATCTTTCGATGGACGATCCCAATCATCAATTTTCACATAATGAATCCTGAAAGACCCACTTAAACAGTAAGAATTTTTGGTCTCTAATTTATGTCCTTGCCAAGCACGTAAGGGATGCGCATAAGAATTGATAATATAAAATCGTTCAATGCATTTAAAACTAAAATCATTGACGTAAGAAACCGTACCGCGGTGATCCGAAAAATTTCCTCCTGTAATTATTGTGGGTTTCATGTATATTATATTTTGTCATTATAAAATAGTCCAGTTGTCAGTTCAAGCGCAGTCAATCACCTAATACTTGAAAAATCTCAAACTCGGCTACCGACACCTTCAAACTGAAAACACTCGTTACCACTCCTCTCCCGCCCTTAAATTAAAAACTTAGAAAAATAACGATGAAATTACGTGGCAACAATCCGCAAGATGATTCTGAAAGGCGAACGACTCGGGCTGCGGAACATAGTTTTGAGGTAGTTTTAAAGTTTTTAATTTTCAGGCTTGATATTTTCTTTCTTTTGCATCAAAGCAAAAGAAAAAAGTTAAGCAACCATCACTTAAGTAATGGCTAAAATTTAATATCGTATTTTAACAAAGCACTAAATTTCTTTGCCACAGATTTCAAAGATTAGCACAGATTGATTCGTTATATAATTTTAAAAATCTTTTTAATCTTTCCAATCTGTGGCAAAAACTCTTTTTAATAATTGCGACAATATATCTCTCATACTACTTATATTTAAAGCGAGGTGAGATAAAAAGTAAAAACTTGTCTCATGCTCTCTAACCAAATTAACTGATTACTGTTTTATATTTTTTTTATGTAGCAAATAAAATTTCATACAATAAATAAGTAGCAACGGCCCAATAACAAGCCCAAACAAAATAAAATCCGAAACGTTCTGATACAAACCAATTACCATTACCGAAACAATAACCTGAACAACACCATAAAACATCGCAATCACTCGATGTTGAATTTTATATTCATTACTCAAAATCTGATAGAAATGCAACCGATGTGCCTCGAAAATATTATCTTTTAAATACAATCGGTGCAGAATCGTGCAAACAGCATCTACTCCATAAACCGCTAAAAATAAAAGCCAAACTAAAGAATTTGTGACCAGAATAAGTTTCAAAACCAAATAAATTACCCAAAAAGCAATCGCAATACTACCCACATCTCCTGCAAAACATTTAGCTCTTTTTCTGTAATTAAAAAATAAAAAAACCAAACTGGCAAGCATCGCATATTTGATAAAAGCTTCGTCGATAAATAATTGTATATTTTGATTTACATACAATAATGACCCCATCGCTACCAAAGTATACAAACCTGTTATACCATTGATACCATCCATGAAATTATACGCATTAATTAAACCTATGGCTAGAATATAAGCGAATAAAATGCCTAAAACGGGAACAGAATTAAAGACGCCTAAATCGTAAAAAATTATGCTAATGGCGAGAAAATGAACCGAAATTCTAATTTTATTAGACAAACTCTGAATGTCATCCCAAAAACTCACGACACTGACCAACGTAATTCCAGTAAAAAAAAAGTAATTGTTTTGGAGGTGTTGTGCAAAATAAAGTAAAGCCGAAAACCAAAAAATAATGCCGCCTCCTCTCAGCGTAATTTCGGTATGTGCCGAACGATGATTGGGTTTGTCCACGATGTTATACCGATCAGCTATTTTGAAATAGAGCAATTCCAGCAAGAATAAAACTGCAGTGATAAGTAGGTATTGCATTTTTTTAGTGAAAAAGTATTTTTATTTATTTTTTGGAAAACTGCTGTTAGTAATTATAATCTAAAGGCCAATAATAATAACCCGTGGGGTCTAAATATTTAAAACGTCAGTTCGAGTATTTTTAGTGCAATAAAACGGAACAAAAAATCTATCGAGAATCTATTTTAGTACTAATTTCCTAGTTCTCGATATAATTTTATTCTCGAAGCTTCGGGAGAAAATCATACGAATTTAAGAAAATTTCTATCCTTACCTAATTACACCTAACGGCATAGTAATAGAAATACTTTTGTGGTTATTTTATCGCCTATCGTCCAAAATCATCTTGTACCCGTACAATATCATTCTCATTAGATGGATTTTCCGCATCGGTATGTTGCCATATTTCAGCAACAACACCCCATTCTTCAAGTCCCACTAAACGATGGCGTTCTCCTTGCTGCAATGTTATAAAATCACCTTTTTTTAATATTTCAAGTTGTCCTTGGTTATCATCTTGACTGCGTATCACACCGGCGGCACCATCAATTAGTCGCCATATCTCAGCCCTACGGTAATGGTATTGCCAGGACAATCGTTGATGAGGCGCTACCAGCAATATTTTCGGACTCAGTTTTCCGGATATCTTAAGAGATGCTACATCCAATCCTTCAAAATAGTGGTTGGCAAATTGCTGTGCCTGACTTTCGTCAATAACAAAAAAACCGCCCCATGGGCGATTGTCGTCATAGGATGCTATTGTAAATCCATCTTGTTGTAAGGATTCATTTATTTGATTAAATATAGTAGTTTTCATTTAAAATAGTACGTTATTAATTATCACTTCTTTTACTGAAAATCAACACCAAAATCTTCACTCATTTGTATCGATACTTGTTTGATTTCTTGCTCTTTGTCTTTAGGATAAATTAGTAATACATTGGCATCATCAACAATAATGTAATTTTCAAGCCCATCTATAACTACCCCTTTCCCTTTTGGTACTTGTATCAAGCAATTTGTAGTGTTGCTTAGATGCTTTTGAGAAACGGTAACCGAGTTATTAAAAGAATCTTTCTCAGCTACTTCATGCAAGGAAGCCCAAGTACCCAAATCGGACCAACCGATATCAGCAGGAATGGTGTAAACATTAGTTGCCTTTTCTAAAATAGCATAATCTATAGAAATGTCGGGGCTTTTAGGGTAGTTTTCCGCTATAAATGCTACTTCTGAGTTGGTATTATAGACATCATTTCCTTGAATGAATAATTCATGTATTTCGATTGCATGTTGTTTAAAAGCATTTTGAATACTTTGGGCACGCCAAATAAAAATTGCTGCATTCCACAAATATTCTCCGCAGGCGAGATATTCTTGTGCTTTTTCGAGAATAGG
>JAYTBZ010000051.1:0-2162 GCA_043736705.1 Flavobacterium sp.
AGTATTATCTTCAATTTTCTTGATTTTGATTTTACCTTTTTCATTCGCTTTCAAAATACTATCAATCAAAGTTGTCGTATTTGTAGAAAACGGAATTTGAGTAATCACCAAGGTATTTTTATCGAGTTGACCAATTTTGGCACGTACGCGAATACGTCCGCCACGCAATCCATCATTGTAATTCGACACATCTGCAATACCTTGTGTCATAAAATCTGGATACAATGTAAAAGGTTTTCCCTTTAATATTTTTATCGAAGAGTCGATTAATTCATTGAAATTATGAGGCAATACTTTTGTCGAAAGACCTACCGCAATACCTTCGGCTCCTTGCGCCAAAAGTAACGGAAACTTTACTGGAAGATTGTTTGGTTCCGCACGACGCCCATCATAGGAAACACCCCAATCAGTAATTTTTGGACTATAAATAACCTCCAAAGCAAATTTAGACAAACGCGCTTCGATGTAACGGGAAGCCGCGGCACCATCTCCTGTTAGAATATTACCCCAGTTTCCTTGACAGTCAATCAATAATTCTTTCTGACCAATTTGTACCATGGCATCACCAATACTCTGGTCTCCGTGCGGATGATACTGCATGGTGTGACCAACAACATTGGCTACTTTATTGTAACGACCATCATCTAATTCCTTTAAAGAATGCATAATTCGACGTTGCACCGGTTTAAAACCATCTTCAATCGCCGGAACGGCACGCTCCAAAATTACATAAGAAGCATAATCCAGAAACCAGTCTTTATACATTCCCGTAACTTTGGTAATAGTATCGTTTCCGTCTTCTTGATTATCGTAAAAATGATTTCCTCCTGTAGAAATTATATTTTCAAAAGCATCTTCTCCAACTGTATTTTCCTCTTCTTGACCCTCTGGTACTATGTTATCGTCTTCTTCGTCTTTCATTATCTTGATTCCGAAATTAATTGTATTAAATCCTCTCTGCTTGGCAGAATTGTTCTGTATTTACTAGCAAAAATTTGCTCATTATTTTCTGGTAAAGTATATTCTACAACCAAATCACTTTTGTTTTGGCAAAGAACAATTCCTATCGTTTTATTTTCATCTTCCAAACGCATTTCTCGGTCATAATAATTAACATACATTTGCATTTGCCCTAAATCTTGGTGTTTTAATTCGCCTATTTTTAAGTCAATCAGCACAAAACATTTTAATATTCGATTGTAAAAAACTAAATCGATTCGAAAATGTTTATCGTCAAAAGTAATTCTGTTTTGTCTTGCTACGAAAGTAAATCCATGACCTAATTCTAGTAAAAAATGTTCAAGTTTATTGATAATTTCTTCCTCTAATTCCGATTCCGAATACTGATGCAATTCTGGTAAACCTAAAAATTCTAAAATATAAGGGTCTTTAATAAGGTCTTTTGGTTTCTCTATAATCTGTCCTTGTTCCGACAGTTTCAAAACTCCTACAACATCTCGACTTAAAGCCAATCGTGTATAAAGAGCTGAATCATATTGTCGTTTTAATTCCCGAACGCTCCAGTTGTATTTCTCAGATTCTATTTCGTAAAAACGTCTTTCTTTGTCATCGTCAATTCGCATTAAAAAAACATAATGTGTCCAAGTTAGTTTGAAAAACGAAATCAGCGACTGCGCTTTTTGATTTTCAGAAATCCCAGTCGGTAACTGATATATCTTAGTATTCAATTCCCCATTCACTGACTCGGATTTTTGAATTTGTAAAATCCGAGTCAGTGACTCGGAAATTGAGTAAGCCAAATAAAACTTCCTCATGTTTTCTAAATTATCAATCGAAAACCCTTTTCCAAACTCAATTGTCAACTGCTCCGAAAGTCCTTTTAGTAATTGCTTTCCGTATTGAGCTCGTTCTTTTCCGCTTTGCTCTTCTACGACAATCATTCTTCCTATTTCAAAATAGGTATACACCATTGTTGAATTTACGGTACGCAAAACCTGTTGACGAGCATTTTGCAATAGCGCGACTACTTGAGAAAATAAAATTTTATTTTGAGAATTATTTGAAACAGTATTTTCTTCGTCTTTCATTACATATATGCTATTGAATAGTAATCATCTCAAATTTTGCGCTAAAAATGCTAAAAAGAATATTTTTCTTTACAAACATGCTCTTCCTTTGTAACCTCAATTCCATTTTTATCC
>JAYTBZ010000052.1:0-23694 GCA_043736705.1 Flavobacterium sp.
AGGAATATAGCTTCCTATTCCAGCTATTTTTATTTTCATTGCGTTAATTTTCCAAATTTGAGGCTAATTTAATCAATATTAAATTATAACACTCACAAAATTTACTATGCGCGCATATAATTGTGAAATAATAATTTATTGGCAATATTATTAATGATTTTATTATAAATTACTGATATTGTTGTGATATTTATTTTGTGTAGTCATCATTAACTAAAATAAGTGTTTTTGAGGAATTGCGATAATTTTTTTTAAAGGTCAAAGTTTTTACATAAAAAAATACCTCGATATATCGAGGTATTTTTGTCTTTTTAAATTAATTTAAAAACTAACTTTCCATATATGCTTCGATTGGTGCACATGAACAAACTAAGTTACGATCACCATAGGCTTCATCTGCTCTACGAACGGTAGGCCAAAATTTATTTTCAGAGATGTATTCTAGTGGGAATGCGGCTTTTTCGCGGGTGTATGGGAAATTCCAATCATTAGCAGTAACCATCATTAGAGTATGCGGAGCATTTTTTAATACGTTATTTGGATTGTCTAAAGTAGTAAATTCAATTTCTTTTCGAATTGCAATCATAGCGTCACAAAAACGGTCCAATTCTTCTAAATTTTCACTTTCAGTAGGTTCGATCATTAAGGTTCCTGCAACTGGGAAAGAAACTGTTGGAGCATGGAAACCATAATCCATCAAACGTTTTGCAATATCAGTTACTTCAATTCCTTTTTCTTTAAATGGACGGCACTCTAAAATCATTTCGTGTGCTGCTCGACCCATTTCTCCAGAATACAACGTGTCATAATGACCGTTTAATTTTTCTTTGATGTAATTGGCATTTAAAATCGCATATTCAGTTGATTGTTTCAAACCTTCGGCGCCAAGCATACAGATGTAACCGTATGAAATCAAGCAAACTAGTGCAGAACCCCAAGGTGCTGCAGAAATCGCTGTAATGGCTTGATCGCCGCCAGTTGGGATTAACGGATTTGTAGGTAAAAATGGAACCAACTGTGGTGCTACACAAATAGGGCCTACACCTGGTCCACCACCTCCGTGTGGAATAGCAAAAGTTTTATGTAAATTTAAGTGACAAACATCAGCGCCAATTGTAGCAGGATTTGTTAATCCAACTTGGGCGTTCATATTGGCACCATCCATATAAACCTGACCGCCGTTATCGTGAATTAATTGCGTGATTTCTTTGATTGCACTTTCAAAAACACCGTGAGTAGACGGATAGGTTACCATCAAACAGGAAAGATTGTCTTTGTGTAAAAGGGCTTTTTCACGTAAATCATCGATATCGATATTTCCGTTTTCTAATGTTTTTGTAACTACTACTTTCATTCCAGCCATCGCTGCAGACGCGGGATTTGTTCCGTGTGCCGATGATGGAATTAAGGCGATGTTTCTGTGGTGATCTCCGCGTGAAAGGTGGTATGCTCGAATTACCATTAATCCAGCATATTCTCCTTGCGCACCTGAATTTGGTTGCAAAGTTGTTCCAGCAAAACCAGTAATAATATTTAATTGTTGTTCCAATTTAGTCAACATTTCTTGGTACCCTTGAGCTTGATCTAACGGTGCAAATGGGTGAATGTTGTTCCATTGAGCGGTGCTTAATGGTAACATCTCTGAAGCAGCATTCAATTTCATAGTACAAGAACCTAGAGAAATCATAGAGTGATTCAATGCTAAATCTTTTCGCTCCAGCATTTTGATGTAACGCATCAAAGCTGTTTCCGAATGGTATTTATTGAAAACATCGTGTAGCAAGAATGTTGATGTTCGAAGCACATTTTCAGGAAAATGATTCGTAGTAGATAAACTTTCAATAGCTGTTGCCGTAATCCCTTTTGCATCAGCAAAAACAGTAAGTATCTTGTTTAAGTCGGTAATACTTGTAGTTTCATTTAAAGAAATCGAAACAGTGTTGTCGTCTATGTAGTAAAAATTTATTTCGTTTTCTTCTGCGATAGCCTTTACTTTTTTGGAATCTGCTTTTATAACAATCGTATCAAAGTACGCCGTATTGGTTTGTTCATAACCCGATTGTGTCAACGCATTTGCTAATGTAGCTGCAGAGGCATGCACTTTATTAGCGATATATTGGAGGCCTTTGGGTCCGTGATACACAGAATACATTCCTGCCATAACAGACAATAATACCTGAGCCGTACAGATGTTTGAAGTTGCTTTATCGCGTTTGATGTGTTGCTCACGTGTTTGTAACGCCATACGCAAGGCACGGTTTCCATCAGTGTCTACCGTAACACCAATTATTCTACCTGGCATACTTCTTTTATACTCTTCTTTAGTTGCAAAAAAAGCGGCGTGTGGACCACCATAACCAAGAGGAATACCAAAACGTTGTGTGGTTCCAAGTACAACTGCAGCACCCATTTCTCCGGGTGGAGTTAATTTTACCAAACTCAAAATATCTGCAGCAACTGCTACTTTGATTTCGTTTTCAGCAGCTTTAGCTATGAATGCTGCGTAGTCATGAACTTGTCCAAATTTTCCAGGATATTGTAGGATTGCTCCAAAATATTCTGAAGAAAAATCAAATGTTTCATGATTTCCAATTACCAGTTCAACTCCAATTGGTGTGGAACGTGTTTGTAAAACAGATAAAGTTTGCGGTAATATTTCTTCAGAAACAAAGAATTTATTGGTGTTGTTTTTCTTTTGATCACGTGTTCTTACATCAAAAAGTAAAGCCATTGCTTCAGCAGCCGCAGTACTTTCGTCCAGTAAGGAGGCATTGGCAATTTCCATTCCAGTCAATTCAATAACCACAGTTTGAAAATTTAGAATTGCTTCTAAGCGGCCTTGAGCAATTTCGGCTT
Source organism: Flavobacterium sp. (assembly GCA_043736705.1). Lineage (GTDB taxonomy): Bacteria > Bacteroidota > Bacteroidia > Flavobacteriales > Flavobacteriaceae > Flavobacterium. The sequence continues at coordinate 2,857 of JAYTBZ010000052.1, forward strand.
GGTAGGGAGTGTAGGCTGTGTACCATCCTGGGTTTTCAAAAATATTTCTCTGAATTACTGCAGGTATAATCGCAGCATTGTATCCTAAACCGATGTAAGATTGGAAAACTTTGTTTTTATTTCCTAGTTTTTGAATGTGATTTGCAAATTCATATTCAGTCATAGCTGGTTCCAAATCCAAATCAGATTTTAAACGGATGTCACTTGGAATCGTTTCGTCAATTAATTGATCTAGCGTTGCTGCACCAATTGTCTTTAACATGTGTGCTACATCATTTTCTCTTGGGCCAATGTGTCTTAATGCAAATGCGTCTGTTTTCATTGTATATAAAATGGGTTGTGTGTTTCTTATTATAAAGGCTGTAAAATTAAATATTAATATGCTATAAATTGTCTTTTTTGACTTGATTTTCTGTGAATTTTTCAACTAAAAGCCGTTCTTATTAACACTTTGATTAATTTTGTCTAATGAGGGTTTTTAAACTAATTTTTGATTTTTACATAAATAGCAGTATTCACGTGGGTTTGTCATGTTGTGCATTAGTACGAATGACCCAACACATGTTCCACATTTCTTATGATGAAGGTGTTGCAAATTTTGCATTGTTTGGCACAATTATCGGCTATAATTTTGTAAAATACGATGCCTTGGCGAGAGTCCAAAAAATACAGATGCGTAATGAGTTGAAAGCAATTGCTTTATTTAGTTTTTTTATTTTCGTTTTAGCTGGTTATTATTTTTTTATGTTGGAACAAAGAACTCAAATTTCAGCTTTTGCTTTCTTGAGTATTACTTTATTGTACACGATTCCTTTTTTTCCAAATAAAAAAAATGCTAGAAATTGGGCTGGTATAAAAATTTATATTGTGGCGTTGTGTTGGGTAGGGGTGACGGTACTATTACCTATTCTAAATGCTGGAATTAGGATTGCCTCTGACTTTTATCTCAAATGTGTTCAGCGATTTATTTTGATATTTGTATTAATTCTCATCTTTGAAATTATTGATTTATTTAAAGATGACCCACATTTAAAAACCGTTCCACAACAAATAGGGGTAAAGCAAACTAAATATCTGGGTTATATTTTATTGTTTGCTCTTTTTGGATTAGAATTTTTCAAGACTGATTTTATTTTGTTAGGTTTAGAAACGCTTTTGATTTTTAGTATTTGCATTACCATTACTTTTTTTCTCTTTTTTTCTAATGAAAAACGGTCCAAATATTACACTTCTTTTTGGGTTGAAAGCCTACCAATTTTCTGGTGGTTATTATTGTTTTTCAGATAAAAAAATCAATTTTGATGAATATGTTCACCAAATAACACATAAAATTGGTGAATAGAATCGCATTAAATATTTTTGATAAATGATATTAATTACCAAGTAATACCAACAATAGCTCGTTCTTTTGTAGGACTAGCAGATTTTTGATGCACATCAACATCTCTTGAAATATCAAATGCGATTTCTTTTGAGGTGTTTATTGTAGTTGTTAGGTTTATTGTTGTCATTGCAATTACAGTTTTCGCTTGTCTTCAATGGTGATTGGAGAGCCAACCGCCAAGAAAATCGAAGTCGGTTCTAGATCTTTGATAAAAGCGAATTCTTTTCCATAAACACCTTCAAAATTTATTTTAGACAAATTTTTTGTTACCTCGTATTGCTGCCATCTTGGGTGTGTAACTTGGTATTCATACGTTTGATTTTCATTGATTTTGGTATAGCCAAAGTAATGCTCTGTGATAAATTCGGCTTCTGAATTCGGTTCAATGGCAATCGCATTTTTCTGTGTTTCTACATGAATAGAGTGCCAATCGTTGTTCACTTTCCATTGGTACAAGAATTCTCGATAGTTTTCATGTACAGTCAACGTATGTTTCATAGGCAAGGTGCTATAATGTTCGTTGTAAAAAGTATTGGCTACGAATGAAATAGCAAATTTAGGGACGATTTCACTAATAAAAACTGCACCTCTTTTCCAGATTCCATTTTCAAACCGTTTTACATAAAACCGAAGATTTACCTCCTCAAAATCTGAATGAAAAGGTATTTTCAATCCTAAAACACGAACGTTTTCAAACATAAAACCAATAAAACTAATGTAGCATTTGCCATCCCAAAAATCAAGTTCGGTTCCTTTTGGGACGTACTTTTGCAGGATTGCTGGATCAACCACATAATTAATCATTACTAAATTATTCCACTCTGCTTTTAGAAAACTCATTTTTTTGTTTTATGTGTTCGAAAATCGGTTAAAAAATCCGAAACACTATTCTTCGGATTTTAGAAATCTATATTTACACCAATCCTGCTCTTTTTAGCAACGCTTCAGGTTTTGGCTCTTGTCCTCTAAAACGTTTATACAAAATCATGGGATGTTCTGTCCCACCTTTAGACAGCACATGATCTTTAAATTTAGTAGCGACCTCTTTATTAAAAATCCCTTTTTCTTGAAAATAATCAAAGGCATCAGCATCTAGCACTTCGGCCCATTTGTAACTGTAATATCCAGAGGAATAACCACCTTGAAAAATGTGAGAGAAGGCAGTACTCATGGCGTTTTCTTTAACTTCAGGATACAATTGTGTTGCTGCAAATTGCTCGGTTTCAAAAGCTTTAATGTCGGTTATTTGGGATGGATCTTGTGCATGCCAACCCATATCTAACAATCCAAAACTTAATTGACGCATGGTAGCAATTCCTTCTTGAAAACTGGCGCTTTCTTTAATTTTTTGTACTAAATCCATAGGAATCATTTCACCGGTTTCATAATGATGAGCGAATAAAGCTAATGCCTCTGGCTCATAACACCAGTTTTCTAATATCTGACTTGGGAGTTCAACAAAATCCCAAAACACAGATGTCCCTGATAAACTTGGATAGGTAGTATTGGCTAACATACCATGCAAAGCGTGACCAAATTCATGAAATAAGGTAGTCACTTCATTAAATGTCAATAAGGATGGCTTTGTTTCTGTTGGTTTCGTGAAATTACAAACGTTAGAAATGTGAGGTCTTTCGTTTACTCCGTTTTTAATATATTGCGATTTGAACGAAGTCATCCAAGCGCCATTTCGCTTGCCTTTTCTCGGAAAGAAATCAGCATAAAAAATAGATATTAATTCGCCACTTTCATCTTTTACCAAATACGTTTTTACTTCTTCATGGTATTTGTCAATATCAAAAACTTCTTCAAAAGTAAGTCCAAATAATTTCTGTGCTACTGCAAAAGCACCATCGAGTACTTTTTCTAATTGAAAATACGGTTTTAAAATTTCATCATCCAAATTAAACAACTGCTGTTTTAATTTTTCGGAGTAATACGCACCATCCCATTTTTCAAGTTGTTCAATTCCGTGAAGTTCTTTAGCGAAAGCCGATAATTCTGCAAATTCTTTTAATGCTGCAGGTTTCGCTTTTTCCAGTAAATCATTAGAAAAAGACTTTACGCGCTCTGGATTTTCCGCCATGCGTTCCTCCAAAACAAAATGTGCGTGGGTGGCATATCCTAAAACTTGGGCTCTTTCAAAACGAAGTTTAGCAATTTGTAAAACAATTTTTTGATTGTCAAATTCGTTGTTTTGAAACCCTTTGGCACCAAAAGCAATTGCCATTTTCTTTCGCAATTCTCGATTATCTGCATACGTTACGAAAGGAACATAACTTGGGTAATCTAGCGTAAAAATCCAGCCCTCTTTTTCTTGGCTTTTTGCCAAAGTTCGAGCTGCTTCAATCGTTCCTTCGGGCAGACCTGCTAAATCAACGTCATCAGTTATTTGCAATTGAAAGGCCTGCGTTTCGGCCAGCACATTTTCTCCAAACTGCAAACTGAGTTTAGATAATTCTTTGTCTATTTCTCTTAATTGATTTTTTTTATCTTCAAGTAAGTTAGCACCATTTCTAGAGAAACTCTTGTATTTTTTATCTAAAAGTGTCGTTTGTTCAGGATTGAGATTCAGTTGGTCTTTTTGATTGTAAACTGCTTTTACACGAGTGAATAATTCAGGATTTAACCGAATGTCATTTCCAAATTCGGACAGTAAAGGAGAAACTTCTTGAGCAATTTTTTGTAATTCGTCGCAAGTTTCTGCTGAATTCAAATTGAAGAAAATAGATGATAATCGATCTAAGGCATTTCCTGAAAAATCCAATGCTTCGATGGTGTTTTTAAAAGTTGGAGCTTCTGAATTGTTGATTATAGCATCGATTTCTGCTTTTGCAGCTGCTATATTTTCGATAAAAGCTGGCATGTAATCTTCTAAATTTATTTTTGAAAAAGGCGCAGTATTGTACTTTGTATTGAAATGGTGGGTTAAGATGCTCATTTGTATTTTGTAATAAAAATAATTTGATGTTTAAAGATATCAAAGGTACGGATTTTATAAAAAAACGGAGTTGATAAACCGATTGATTTGCCTGAAAATGGTGCTGCTGATTGTGTTATTTAAATGTTATTTATTTCGTTCCGCAGTAAGAAAGCCCTAAATTGTAAAAAATGATTGGTTTTAGAAGAAACGAATCGGAAAAAATATAATAAATTACAAAAAAGATGAACTATCAAATTACAATAAATAGTGCCAATACTGTAGATGAAATTGAAGCCTATTGGACAAATGAGAATTACATTAAATTACTTGAAAAATTTGATTATCCGGATGCTTCTGATGCTGATGCTTCCAGTTTAAGAGAGTTGCTTTTTATGGCAATTTCTGATTTTGAACCCAAAGAGGCTGCCGTAATCGTATTAGAATATAAGTTGTCAGAAGATTTAAATGAAGGCCAAATCCAGCAAATATCAAATGATATGTTTCTGGATAAAGTATGCGAAGAATATCCTGAAATTGGATTGCATTCGACTTTGTTTCATATTAACCAATTGCTTTTTAAAGCGTACAACGGTACTTTTCCAAATGCAAAAGCGACTATTGTCGAATGTAGTTTGGCGCCAGCAGAAGGTGAAAATGAAAACGAATTGACGAAAGAAAATATTTTAAAATTGTTAAATAACGGATTGTCAGGTAGTAATTTGATCAAAAGATTATTTGACAGCCAAATGACGGAAAATCTTCCTTTTCCAGAAGCGGAAGATATTTTATGGGATGTTAAGACCACGGATAATGTGAATTATACGATTATGACTTCTGAATATTGGATGAGCAAAGAAGATATCATTGCTTCAGAATTTGAAGGAGTTCTTGAAATTGTCGTTGATGCTGAATAGACTATTTTCAAGATTTTAATAAATGAAAAAAGCTCCGTCATGGAGCTTTTTCTATTTCTGTAGACTATTAGAAGCGATGTTAACAGCTTCTTTCAATCCGGTTTTGTACTTAATTATTTTCTCCAGTACACTTTTATTGTGACTTCCTATGATTTGAGCAGCAAGAATTCCTGCGTTTTTCGCTCCGTTAAGTGCTACAGTTGCTACGGGAACTCCACCAGGCATTTGCAAAATAGATAATACGCTATCCCAACCATCGATAGAATTACTTGATTTTATTGGGACGCCAATTACCGGAAGTGGCGACATTGATGCAACCATTCCAGGCAAATGTGCAGCACCGCCAGCACCCGCAATAACCACCGAGATTCCACGCGTGTGAGCGTTTTGACTAAAATTAAATAATTTTTCTGGCGTTCTGTGTGCCGAAACGATATCGATTTCAATCTCTATATCAAATGCTTTTAGGATATCTATTGCTTCTTGCATGATAGGCATATCGGATATACTTCCCATTATTACTGCTACTTTCATTATTTTTTAATTTAAGTTTTAAAGATTTAAGTATTTAAAGATTTTTTTGAGAAACGGTATTTAGTTGGTTTCCTGAATTTTTCAATCTTTCAATTAACTTATTACTCTTATTGTGTTCTTCACATCTTCAGCTATTCGTCTCGCTTCATTGATGTCTTCGTTTACAATGGTTACATGACCCATTTTTCTAAAAGGACGCGTTTGTTTTTTTCCATAAATGTGTGGTGTAACGCCATTCCAGCCTAATATTTTTTCGATATTTTCATAAATAACATCACCAGTATATCCTTCAGATCCTACTAAGTTAACCATGATTCCCGCTACTTTACTCTCTGTATTGCCCAAAGGTAAATCAAGAATGGCACGCAAGTGATTTTCGAATTGGGAGGTGTAACTCGCTTCTATGGAATAATGACCTGAATTGTGCGGGCGTGGAGCTACTTCATTCACTAAAATTTCATCCTCTTCAGTTTGAAACATTTCAACAGCTAAAAGTCCAACGTGATTGAATTTTTCGGACACATGCAATGCGATTGCTCTTGCTTTTTCTGCCACTTTAGCATCAATTCGAGCAGGACAAATCACGTATTCTACTTGATTGGCTTCGGGGTGAAATTCCATTTCGACGACAGGATAGGTTTTAATTTCGCCAGATGAATTGCGACAAACGATTACTGCAAGTTCATTCTTGAAAGGAACCATTTCCTCAGCGATGCATTCTACATTAGCAAGATTGTCTAAATCCGAAAGTTGTTTTATCACTTTTACACCATTACCATCGTATCCAAATTCAGTACATTTCCACACAAAAGGAAGTTTTGTTTTTGAATCAAGAATGTCAACAATCAAACTCTTTAAATTATCAAATCTTTTGTATTTGGCCGTTGGAATAGCGTGCTCCGTATAAAAATCCTTTTGTATAGCTTTATTTTGAATCAGCTTTAAAGTTTTCGGTGAAGGATATATTTTTAATCCTTCGTTTTCTAGTTTTGCTAATGCTTCCAAATTAACCAATTCAATTTCGAATGTCAATACGTCCACTTTTTTTCCAAAATTATACACCGTTTCAAAATCCATCAAATCACCTTTAAAGAACTCGTTGCATGCAATTTTACTGGGTGCTTCATCGCTTGGATCAAGAACGTAGGTTTGGATGTCGAATTTTCGAGTGTCAAACAACAGCATTTTTCCGAGTTGTCCGCCACCTAGAATTCCCAATTTAAAATCAGAAGAAAAATAATTCATTGTGTAGTTGTATGTTTTGACAAAGATACTTCATAATGATCAAATCCGAAAATTCTATTTGTGTTCTTGTTATTTGGGATTATTCCTTTTAAAGTAACAGTTAAGAAGATTTTTATAGAAGCATGCAATCAGGTATTTTATGTGGTTTTGTGTAAAATGGATATTGTTTATGGGTCTCCTATTTTTTTGAATTAAATAACAAATGGTTATTTATTATTTCGTCGTTTTGTCTGTTTATTAATTAAGGAAAAAGACAAATTTAATTTGTTTGTAAGAGAATACTATTTACTGATCTAATTTAATAAGTCAGAACGGCTAGTTTGGTTCATTTGCTATTAGTCAAGTGATCTTTTTAAACAATTCTCAGGGTCTTTTGATGGTTAATGAGATATATAAATACAAATTAATGCCCAATTATCAATTCGCAAATCCGAATTCTGTATCTTTGCCCATTATTTTAAACACGAAAATAATGATACAACTGCACGATAAACAATTTGTTCCGTTTATTTCTGCCCAAGAAATTGATTTTGCCATCGCTAAAATGGTTTCGCAAGTCGAAGCTGATTTTGCTGATGAAACACCCGTATTTGTTGGTGTATTGAATGGCGCATTTATGGTAGTGGCTGATTTTATGAAGCAGTACAAAAAACCATGCGAAGTGTCTTTTATCAAAATGTCTTCCTACGAAGGGACTTCATCTACGAACGATGTAAAACAATTAATAGGTATCAATCAGGATCTTACGGGACGCAGTGTGGTCATCATTGAAGATATTGTAGATACTGGAAATACATTGGTGGAATTGAAAGAATTATTCAAAAAACAAAATGTAAAGCATTTTAAAATAGCAACACTTTTTTTCAAACCCGAAGCTTACACCAAAGACATCAAAATAGATTATATTGGAATCCGAATTCCAAATAAATTTATTGTTGGTTATGGTTTAGACTATGATGGGTTAGGAAGGAATTTACCGGAAGTATATAAATTAAAAGAATAACGACACAACTACATGACTAACATTGTTTTATTTGGAAAACCAGGAGCTGGCAAAGGAACTCAAGCTGAGTTCTTGAAACAAAAATACAAATTAACTCATATATCCACTGGCGATGTATTTCGTTTTAATTTGAAAAATAATACTGAACTAGGCAAGCAAGCCCGAGTATACATGGATGCTGGGGACTTAGTCCCGGATGAATTGACTACAAAAATGCTTATTGATGAGGTAAATAAACATCCAGACACTAATGGAGTTTTATTTGACGGATATCCACGAACAATTGCACAAGCAGAGGCTTTAGACGCTTTTCTAATATCAATAAAATCTTCAGTTGCAGCCACAATCGCACTTGAAGCAGATGACGAAATTTTGATCCAACGCTTATTAGAAAGAGGAAAAACAAGCGGTAGGATAGACGATCAAGATGAAGAAAAAATAAGAAATCGCTACCAAGAATACAACGAAAAAACGGCACCTTTAATGGATTATTACAAAAACCAGAATAAGTTTTTTGCTGTAAACGGAATAGGTTCTATTGCCGAAATTACAGAACGCGTAAGTTCAGTAATTGATCAATTGTAATTATGTTAATCAATACTACGCACAACAAAACTTATAAACGAATTAATTAACACATTGGAAATACTAATAATATTTTTTCTAATACTACTCAATGGAGTTTTCTCAATGTCAGAAATCGCATTGATTTCAGCACGAAAAAACAGGTTAGAGACTGCAGCAAAAAAAGGAAATAAGAGTGCAAAAATCGCATTGGATTTAGCCAACTCTCCAAATAAATTTTTGTCTACCGTACAAATAGGTATTACTTTAATTGGAATCCTGACGGGTATTTATAGTGGTGATAAAATTACTGTTGACGTTGAATCTTTCGTAAATGGATTTGAATTTCTTAAACCATATGCACATCCTGTAGCTGTTGGTTTAGTAGTGGTTGTTTTGACTTTTTTCTCTCTAGTTTTAGGAGAATTATTGCCTAAAAGAATTGGTTTAAATCATCCAGAAGCCATTGCAAAAGCTGTTGCATTACCAATGAAAATTGTTTCGATTGTAACCGCACCATTTATTTGGCTGCTAACACATTCTACCGATTTCTTGTTGAATATTTTACAAATAAAACCCACAGCTGACGGAAAAGTAACTGAGGAAGAAATAAAAGCAATAATCAAAGAAGGAACCGAAGGTGGCGAAGTACAGGAAATAGAGCAAGATATTGTGGAGCGTGTTTTTCATATTGGAGACCGTAAAATAAATTCTTTGATGACGCATCGTAAGTCGGTTGTTTTTTTACCATTTCATTCAGATCGAGAACAGGTAAAGGAATTTATGCTCAAAGAACTACACTCAATTTATCCTGTTTATGGCGAAAATTATGATGATATTGTTGGGGTTGTAAACCTTAAAAATATATTTGCTCATTTTGAAAATGACAATTTCAATTTGGCGGCTATAATGACCGAAGCTCCTTTTATGATGGAGCAAACTACGGCTTATGTTGCTTTGGAAAACTTTAAAAAAACTGGAATACATTATGCTTTTGTCTCAGATGAGTACGGCGTTTTTCAAGGAGTGATTACGTTAAATGATATACTTGAAGCCTTAGTTGGTGATGCTTCTGATTTTTATAAAGATGATTTTCAGTTGATAGAAAGAGAAGATGGCAGTTGGTTGGTTGACGGGCATTATTCATTACACGATTTTTTAACTTACTTTGAATTAGATGAATTAATCAATGATTATGAAGTCACTACGGTAAGCGGATTAATAATGACAGAGCTCTCTCACATACCCAAACAAGGAGAAAAATTGATCTGGCAAAAGTTTGAATTAGAGGTCATCGATATGGATGGCGTGAAGATTGATAAAGTGATGGTGAAAGCCTTAAAAGTGTAAAAATAGTTTTCAGTCGCAGTTTTCAGTTTCAAAATAGTACTGAAATCTAAATTCTGAATTCTTAAATCTAAAATTATAATGACAGAAGGGAATTTTGTAGATTACGTTAAAATATATGTTTCTTCGGGAAAAGGAGGAAAAGGATCTACGCATTTACATAGAGAGAAATTTATTGAAAAAGGGGGGCCTGATGGTGGTGATGGTGGTCGTGGAGGCCATGTTTATTTAGTGGGTAATAAAGGTCTTTGGACATTGTTTCACTTAAAATTTGCACGACATATTAAAGCAGGTAATGGTGGTGATGGAAGTGGAGACAGAAGTACTGGTGCCGATGGGGATGATAAATTCATAGAAGTGCCATTAGGAACGGTAGTAAAAGATAAAGAAACCGGAGAAATATTATTTGAAATCACCGAAGATGGCGAAAAACAAATACTCTCTCGTGGCGGAAAAGGAGGGTTAGGGAACTGGCACTTTAGAAGTTCTACCAATCAAACCCCTAGATATTCACAGCCTGGATTACCTGGTGTGGAAATGGATGTAATTTTAGAATTGAAAGTTCTTGCCGATGTAGGCTTGGTAGGTTTTCCTAATGCAGGGAAATCAACTTTGCTTTCCGTTTTAACTTCGGCTAAACCAAAAATTGCAGATTATCCTTTTACAACCTTAAAACCTAATCTTGGAATTGTAGCTTACAGAGATTTTCAATCTTTTGTAATTGCTGATATTCCCGGAATTATTGAAGGAGCTGCCGAAGGTAAAGGTCTTGGGCATTATTTCTTGCGTCACATTGAGCGTAATTCGACGTTACTTTTTCTAGTTCCAGTTGATACTCCAGACATTAAAGCTGAATATGATATTTTGGTAAATGAATTGACAAAATACAACCCTGAAATGCTTGACAAAGAGCGTTTGCTTGTGATTTCGAAATGTGATATGCTTGATGATGAGTTAAAAGCAGAATTGAAAACCGAACTAGATGTTGCTTTCAAGGATATTCCTTATATGTTTATTTCTTCTGTTGCTCAACAAGGTTTGACAGAGTTGAAAGATAAATTATGGAAAATGTTGAATGATTAATTCTTGATTTTAAATACATAATCAAAACCGTCTCACATTGCATGTGAGACGGTTTTTTTATTGCTATTTCTCATTAGCCTTTATCCTGATTCCTTTAGTGTGACTGCTAAATTCAGGCGCATACATACTTTGAATGGTTGTAATTCCATTTGAGAAATCACCACTGTTATTTACCCGAACATCATATTCCAGAACATAAGTTCCTTTGTTTATTTGATCAAAAAAGAAATGAGTTGCGGCATCTTTGGTACTTTTATAAAAACCCAGTCCGCCTTTGTATTGGTATGCAGAAAGTACATCTACGGGTTCAAAACAAGAAGCACGCATGTCTTTTAAATGCACAAATTCCATGTCTTCTTTCGCAGAAATCACTAATCTAACGGTAACTAAATCACCGATTTTCATTGGGTAGTTTGAATTGATTCGTTCCAATATTTCGCCTTTGTCAGTGTTTTTCTTTGCATACAACTCTTTGGAAACTGATAACGCAGTTCCAGAATTGGTTTTAATTTTATCTAATTCTTCAAAATATTGCCAATAAACACCACCAAAACCTGGAACTTTCGATTTGTTTTCGATGTAAATAGTTGCCATTTCTTTTTTGATTTCTTCTGCTTTCCAATTGAGTTTTAGGTAGCCTGTTTCTGCTTCTTTTTCGTTTTCAGCTAATTTTTTGGTCAAGATTTTCTCGGTTCCAATTTTGAAAATTGTGTTGTCTTTGACGCTTAACCAATCGGTTCCTTGCATCAATAAAGCATAAATTGCTTCGGTGGTAGATTTTGTGGTGGGCCAGTTTTTACTTTGCTTGTTTTTTAATAACCAAACCTTCATGGCATCTACTGATTTAGTGTCATTATCAATTTCAGCGAAAGCCTCAATCAAGAGTGCTTGGGTTTCTATCGGGGCCTGATACCAATACCAGCCTGATTTGTTAGCAATCCAATACATTCCCCAATCTTCGTTGGTAGAAGCCGTTTCTTTTAAACTTTCTAGAATTTTTTTGGCAGTTTCTTTTTCGCCAAAGCGACTTAATGTTAAGGCAGCCATTCCTTTTTCGTATAAGGAATAGGTCAACCAATCTTTTTTTGCAGTTTCTAGATACAATTTAGTAGCCTTTTTTAATGTGTCCGAAAGTGGATAATTTTCAAGGTAGAAACTTCGGGTATACAAATAGTGCAAATCGGTATAGGGATTAAACCAAATCAATTTTTCGGTTGTTTTTAACTTTTCCATTCTGGTTTTATGGTGTTGTAAAAACTTTTGGTCTAAAAACGGAATTCCAGTTGTGGCAATTTGTTTGATTTTAGAAGTGGTATTTTCGTTGTTACTTAGCTTCGAAAGGTGTGCTAAACCTGCCAAAATATGTCTGGTTATGTATTCGTTTTCGGTACTTCCTTCAAACCAAGCGAAACCTCCAGACAAATTTTGTTTTTGTTTTAGCTTATCAAAAGTTACATTTTGTGCGGTTTTCATTTTTTCTAAATCGAAAAGTAAAGCAAGATTTCTCTTTTTCTCCTCTTCGTTTTGAGCATCATTCAACCAAGGAGTTTCAGCAAGAATCATTGCTTTCAGTTCTTCATTATCTTCTAATTTCGAATTCAATTTTCCGTTATCTCTCCAAGTTTCAAATAGATTATCGATTTTTGGATTGCTTGAAATAATTTCAGAAGCCAGAGCATTCGCATAAAATCTAGCGAAGGTTTGTTCTGCACTTTCGTGTTCGTATTCCATCAAATACGGTAACGACTGAATGGCAAACCAAGATGGATTTGATGTGTATTCTAACGTAAATTGATGGTTTTGTAAAGTGGTCGAACTGTTGTTTTTCAGGTTTTCGAAGGTGTATTCTTTCTTTGAATACTCTCTAACCCAAATAGGAATAGTTTCTGTAACCAACATTGAATTAGTTAAAACAGGGAGTATATTTTCTTCGCCATCCGAAAAGTTTTCTGCTTTCGCCAAAACTTTATACTGAACCCCTTGCAGACCTACTGGAATATAGATTTTCCAACTCACGGTTGTATTTCCAAAAGGAGCAATTTTGAAGTTTTTTACTGTATTTGCATTTTCCATTTTAGCATCGATTGCCTGCATTGTATTCGCATCAAAAAGTTGCAAAACAGCAATTCCAGTTTTGACTTCATTAGTAATATTAGCCACCTTTGCAGTGATGACTATTGAATCTTTCTCTCGGAAGAAACGAGGGAAATTTGGTGTAACCATTAACTCTTTTTGAGTAATAACACTTTTTTCTAAATAACCAGAAACAGCCTCTTTGTTGTGCGCCAACAATCGGAGTTTCCAAGCGGTCAAAGCTTCAGGAGAAGTAAAATTGAAACTTACTTTTCCTTTCTCATCTGTTTTTAAATTTGGATAAAAGAAAGCAGTTTCCGAGAGGTTTTTTCTGACTTTCACTTCGGTTAAGGCTTCTAATGCTTTTTTGGTTGTGATGATAATGGCCCCGTTAGCTCCTTTATTTCCGTATAATGAAGTGGCTTTATCACCTTTTAGGACATCAATAGCAATAATATCGCTTGGAGAAATTAATCTGAATTGATCTTCGGTTATTTGTTCTCCATCAACGATATACAAAGCATTTTTGTAGTTGCCTGAAATACTTGAGTCTCCACTAATTGTTATCCCGCTAGCTTTTCCTTCTAATTTTATATCTATTCCTGCAGTGTTGTAAATTGGACTGTCAGCATCTCCTACAACTTCTGCTGTATCCGCAGTTAAAGATTTCTTTTTTACACTTCGATAGGCAGCAACAACTACTTCTTCTAAACTAGTACTGGCTTCCTCTAACTGAATATCAATTAGGTTTGAGTCAATTGTGATTTTTTGAGTTTCGAATCCAATGTAGGAGAACGTTAGTTCTTCGCCAGTAGCGGCTTCTATTTGGTAAAATCCATCAAAATCAGTTTCTGTACCTCGTTCAAGTCCTTTTACAGTTATTTGCGCACCGGGCAAGGGATTTATACCATCAGAGACAATCCCTGAAATCATTTTTGCATTTAGCGGTTTTCTGCTTTTGTTGTTGAGCTGTTTTTGATATTCTTTTAGTTGTTTTGCAGTGAAAGAATCATTGAAGTTGAATCCAAACCACATTAGTTTCGTAGTTTCATCTATAAGTTCTATGAGATTTAATTTAGGATTCAGATTCCGAATGTAACTTGATGTTTTATCGAATCCTAAACTGGTTTTAAAGGTAGCAGAGTTGTAATTATAGTCATCAAATTTCAAACTATTCCAATCTCTTTTGGCAAACTGATCTAACGAACTGTCATACATTGAGGCCAAAACTTCAGCTTCTTTTGAAGCATTAAATGTTTTTAATTGAAACGACCAATTTTCAGTGTTTCCGGGTTGTATTTTGTCTCTGAAACTTTCAACCGTGAATTCTAATTTGGATTCTTCTTCTTTAAGGATTACTTCTATTTGGTCTTGGAAAGTTTGATTTTCAAATATACTTTCAAAACCGATCTTCATGCTTTTTTCAAATTCTCTTTTTAGTGGAATTTTGATTATAGTTTCATTTTTTTGTAAGTGGAAAGTATTTTCAAAATAAAGTGAACTTTGGTAATTTCCAGTGGTGTTGATATACAGTTCGGGAATAACCGAGGTTAGTTTTACTAAAACAAAACCATCTTTTTTAGCATCAATATTAATTTGTTTAGCAACAAATAATTTACTTGAATCGATTTTGTCTTTGCTTTGTATCAATTTAAAATTAGAAATGGTTTCTATTGGATTCTCAAAAGCATCTTTAGCAGAAAAAACTAATTTGTAATTCCCGGATTTGTAATTGGAAATAAAATCTAATGCTAATTTTTTGTCTTTTTCAGTATCAATTTTTTTAGAAAAGACTAGAATTTCAGTGGTTTTTAAGTTATTTAAGTTTTCATTTTCTTCAAATGGAAAGTAGCGATCAAAATCTTTTTTTGAGATGGTTTCAATTTCTGGTTGTAGAAAAACTCTAGATTTAAATTTAGTCGAAAAAGGACTCACATAATAGAGTTTGATTTCGCCTTTTGTAGCTGTAAATTCTCCATTAAGATTGGTGCTACTTAATTGTATTTCGTTTTTATTTTGGGTTTCAATTCGGGATGGGATAGTTGCAGTAAGCTTTAAAGAATGGTAGCCAATCCTAACATTTGTTTGGGTTTGGTGGGTTTCTCCATTACTATCCGTAACGGATGCAGAGATAAAGTATTCAAAAATAGGTAACTGTTCTTTGGAGGTATTTTCAAATGGTTTGGCAACGAAATTTATTTCAAATTTTCCAGAAGCATCTGTCTTCGTTTCGCCAACTAAAATATTTTCTGATTTGCCGTTTTGGTTGTGATAGTAGCCTTTGCTTAAGGTGTACGGAATAAGTGTGACTCTGTAGGTTACTTTTGCATCGGAAATATTGCTTCCTGCAAAAGCTCTGGCAAGTCCATTTACGCTTACGTTTTGATTGACTTGATAGGCATTTTTAAAAGGATCGAAAGTAACTTCAAATTTTGGACGTTTGTATTCTTCTACTTGAAATGTTATTTCAGAATTGTCATAATTTATATTATCCCAAAACGGATGTTCCTCTTTTGTTTTAACAAAAACAAAATTTTCATCATCATCGTCATCATCAGGCTCATCAGCTGTCATTCTGAAATTTCCTGTCAGTCCACTTTTAGGTAATAAAAATTCTCCAGAGAAAGAACCGTATTCATTTGTACTCACCTTGAATTCTTTAAAAACAGTGCCATTTGGCTCTTGGATTGTAATTTTGAAAGACGTTTTTGCGACAATACTCGTTTTGTCTTGTTCTTTCAAGAAAGCAATTCCTTTGTAGTAAACTGTTTGGCCCGGACGGTAAATGGCGCGATCCAAATAAAATTCGACTTTGCCTTTTGCTTTCTCGTTTTCTTGAGTCGCATAGTCATTATAGTAATTCGAGTAATGATTGCTCAACAGCAAAGAATCGTTTTTAGTTGCAAACTCAATAGGACTATAATTACGGTTACTATTTTCTTTGAGATACGTTGCTGCACCATTTTTGTCGGTAATAATTGTTTGATTTATTAGTTTTATAGAGACATTTTCTAAAGGTTTTCCAGTTTTTCTGTCCAGCACCTGATAATTTTCTTTCTTATCGTTTTCCGAAGTTAGAACTGCAATATTTGAAACTGTAATAGTTTCGTAAGCAAATGCTTTTGTATTCTTGACGTCTGAATCGCTTTCAAAATATACCAAATAACTTCCTGTTTTTAAGAACGGTAAAAGTACTTCAGTGCTGTATTCGAAATAATTATTCTTTTTTTCAAGGTCATAGTTTTTAGATGCAACTGGTTTTTTGTCTTTAATTATTACAGCTACTAAACTGTCTTTGTTATAAGGGGAGTTTCGGAAGTCTTTAGTCGTGTTTTGGTCGATTTTAAAGAAAGAAACCGACAGACGATTTAGATTTTTATACTGAACAAAAGCTCTGGTGTTTTCATCTTCATAACTGAATTTTTGAAGTTGAATATTCAGTGATTTAGAACTAATATTTTGTTTCTTTTGTATGGCCAGTTTGTGTGTGTTAGAACGATTATTAATGTCGATAATGCTATCGAGAGTTCCGACGGCTTTGATGTTGTAATCTGGGTAGGTTTCTTTAGAAGCGAGATTGTTAAGAATTATAGCTTTTTCGAATTGTATTTTTTGAGTCAAAACTAGGTCCCTAGATTCTTTTTGGAGAACATTTAATGACTTCATAAAACCATCATTAGAGTATAATAAATAGCTGTTGCAGAATTGAATTCTTTCGAATTGGTTTTCTAAATAAGGCACATATTTCTCCTGTTTTTGATACAATTCAAGCACTTTTTTTAGTTTTTCATTTTTTACAAAATCAAAATTTAGTTGTAAAAAGGATGCTGAATTTCCTAAAAGTTCTTTTTCATAGGCTTTGAAATCCTTTCTTTGAATTTCCCATTTCTGAATCTGTGTCGTATATAACGCAATGTTTTCTTTTATTAAATAGTTAAACAGATTGTCTTTTTTTGTTTTTTCTTCATCACTATAATCAAAAATAAGAAGGTAATTGCTTAAGTAAGTTTGTTTTAATGTAGCTTCGTCCAATAGTGTTTTCTCTAAAGCATGATCGATCTGTTCCGAAAAGTCTTTCAATGTCCAAGTTAAAAATTGATCGTCAAAACTTACAGTATTAGTTCTGCTGTCCAGTAAGTAAAAATTTTGTGTTTGATAATCAATCAAACATTTTGCAAAAGTCAAATTTAAAATCGCTTTTGAGGGAATAGAAGCTTTACTGATTTCTTTTTTTAAATTGTTTATGATTTTAGTTTGTGCATCTTCATCTAAAACTTGCAAATATTTGGATTCATAGAAAAAACATTTGATAATTTGAATTTCATTTTTATTTTGAGTAGCTTTTTGATGTATTTTAGAAACTATTTCATTGGCTGATTTTATTTTCCCATCGTTTTCGTATTCAATTACTTTAAGCCAGTTTTTGTCATAATTTTGTCCAAAAATTGAAGTAGAAAATAAAATAAGAATTAAGAAAATGTTTTTCATAAGTTGAATTTAAATAATGTGGAAATATTTTTGAATTAAGAGAAATTAATATTAGAAAATATTTCTTACTAAATTACTAATATTTACTTAAAATCAAATCTAATTTATCATATTTCCCTATTTTTGAAGAATGAAACACATTTATTATTTATTTATATTTCTACCAATTATGATGTGTGGTCAATCTGATTTTGATAAAGCTGAAAAACTATTTAAGGCGAATAAAATGGATCAAGCCGAGTTAGTTTTTGAATCTGTTTTAAGATCCAATCCATCGGATTTGAAAACCATTGAATACCTTGGAGACATTGCTGGCCAAAGTAAATCTTGGGATAAAGCTATTGGGTATTACAAAAAACTCAAGCAACTCAAACCTTCCGAGGCTAATTATTATTATAAATATGGTGGTGCTTTAGGGATGAAAGCCAAGGAATCAAATAAGTTTAAAGCACTAGGAATGATTGATGAGGTTAAAGCTTCATTTGAAAAAGCGCTGAGCTTGAACCCAAAACATATTGATGCCCGTTGGGCATTAATTGAATTGTACATTCAGTTGCCTGGAATTGTGGGTGGAAGCGAATCAAAAGCTATAAAATACTCCAATGAATTGCTGCGGTTGTCCCCTGTAGATGGGTATTTGTCGAGAGGACATATTGATGAATATTTTAAACGATACAAAGCGGCTGAATTACAGTATAAAAAAGCAATACAGGTTGGTGGATCTAAAAAGAGTTACCAAAAGTTAGCTAGTTTGTACAAAAATAAAATGCGAGAGCCTGAAAAAGCAAAAACAATATTAGAAACCTACAGTAACAAAGGACAAGACTAATTTTTTAGTTTTTCTAGTCTTTTAACATAAATCATAAATTAGAATGCGTACACATTTTATAGCTATTGGAGGAAGCGCCATGCACAATCTAGCTTTAGCACTACACAATAAAGGGTATCAAGTTACGGGAAGTGACGATGCGATTTTTGAACCCTCTAAATCAAGATTGGATAAAAAAGGGATTTTACCGCAAGAAATGGGTTGGTTTCCCGAAAAAATCACAAAAGATCTTGAAGCTGTAATTTTAGGTATGCATGCCAAAGCAGATAATCCTGAATTACTAAAAGCACAAGAATTAGGACTGAAAATATATTCTTATCCGGAATTTTTATTCGAACAATCCAAAAATAAAACGCGTGTTGTTATTGGTGGTTCTCATGGAAAAACAACGATTACTTCAATGATTTTGCATGTAATGCACTATCATGACATTGCTGTAGATTACATGGTCGGTGCACAACTAGAAGGTTTTGATACGATGGTGCATCTCACAGAAGAGAACGATTTTATTGTTTTGGAAGGAGATGAATATTTGTCTTCGCCAATTGACCGTAGACCAAAGTTTCATTTGTACCAACCCAATATTGCTCTAATTTCAGGAATTGCTTGGGATCATATTAATGTTTTTCCAACGTATGAAAATTACGTAGAACAGTTTGAAATTTTTATTGGCAAAATTACTAATGGTGGAATTCTCGTTTACAATGAAGATGATGCTGAAGTAAAACGAGTTTCCGAAGCGGCTACAAATCCAATTCGAAAATTACCGTACACTACACCTGAATATACAGTTAGTGATGGCGTGACCCTGCTTGTAACTCCTGAAGGGGATATGCCAATTGAAGTTTTTGGGGCGCATAACTTGAATAACTTGGCTGGAGCCAAATGGATTTGTCAAAATATGGGAGTTGATGAAGCCGATTTTTATGAAGCTATTGCCAGTTTTAAAGGCGCATCAAAACGATTGGAAAAAATTGCAGAAAGTAAAACAAAAGTTGCTTACAAGGATTTTGCCCATTCGCCAAGCAAAGTTGCGGCAACTACAAAAGCGGTGAAAGAACAATATCCTAATCGAACTTTAGTGGCGTGTTTAGAATTGCATACATACAGCAGTTTGAATGCTGAATTCCTGAAAGAATATGAAGGCGCACTGAAATATGCTGATAAAGCAGTTGTTTTTTATTCGCCCGATGCGGTAAAAATTAAACAGCTTGAAGAAGTGACGTACGACCAAATAGCAAATGCTTTTAATAGAAAAGATTTGATTATTTATACGAATCCAAAAGATTTCAAGGATTATTTGTTCAACTTGAATCTTGATAATTCTGCTTTGTTGTTGATGAGTTCTGGCAATTATGGCGGATTAAACTTTAATGACGTAAAGGAATTGGTAAAGTAAAAATGGTATGAAAGACAAAGTTAGAATTGTTAAAACTACTAGCGAAAATCTAGATTTTGTCAATTTGATTTCCGGTTTGGATAAAAGTTTATGGGAACGTTATCCAGAATTGAAATCTGATTATTGGGGAAATAATATTTTGGAAATAAATCGAAATGTCGTTATTCTTTATTTAGAAGAAAAAGCCGTTGGTTGTGGTTGTTTCAAAAAATACGATAAAAATACAATAGAAATAAAGCGTATGTTTGTTTTGCCAGAAGCCAGAGGAATAGGTTTGGCACAAACAATATTACTTGAATTAGAAGCTTGGGCAAGTAATTTAGGGTATTCTTTTTCTGTTTTGGAAACTTTATACAAACAAAAGGAAGCCATCGCTTTATATCAAAAAACAGGATATGCTATAGTTGAGAATTACGAGCCTTATGTAGGTTTAGAAAATAGTATTTGCATGCGGAAACCAATTTAAACAATAAAATGAATGGCTGAAAATTCCTTTTTCCCTATTACCAATTGGTCCGAAGATGATAAGCCACGTGAAAAACTGATGCTCAAGGGCAAAAGTGTTTTGAGTGATGCGGAATTAATAGCTATTTTGATTGGTTCAGGAAGCAGAAACGAATCGGCGGTGGATTTGAGCAAACGGATTTTAGCAAGTGTAGATCATAATTTGAATGCGTTAGGAAAACTATCATTGTCACAACTCATTCAATTTAAAGGGATAGGCGAGGCCAAGGCTATTTCAATTATTGCAGCATTAGAGTTAGGCAGACGCAGGAGAGCAGAAGAGGTTGTCGAATTGAAGAAAGTCACCTCCAGCAAAATAATTTTTGAAATTATGCAGCCTATTATTGGCGAATTACCACATGAAGAATTCTGGATTATTTATTTAAATAATTCCAATAAAGTAATTTCAAAAGCACAATTGAGCAAAGGTGGCATTACGGGAACTCTAGTAGATGTGCGTATTGTTTTTAAAACTGCGCTCGAAATGGGAGCAACGGGATTAATTTTATGTCACAATCATCCATCGGGGACTTTAATACCAAGTGATG
>JAYTBZ010000053.1:0-10608 GCA_043736705.1 Flavobacterium sp.
GCTAGATTTTCAGAATCGTAATAATATTTTACTTTCGACATATTTTAAAATACCCTATTTTTGCACACTGTAAGAGGTTAGACGAACAAATTTAAGAAATGTTTCATTTGCTACACCTTTTTTTTAGGAATAAATAAATTAATGTGCCTATTCCAGCTATTCGTTGCAAGTTCTCGTCTTGAAATTTTTTTTTCTATTGCGTTAGCAGGAGCTTCCTGCGGTCGCTCTGCCTCCTCAAGAAAAAATAGATTTCAAAACTTCAAAGCTTTCCACTTTTATCTGGGGCATAAAATGTTAATTCGTTGATTTGGTTATTCGTTTATTCGATACAACCGATTCACCAAATTAACAATTAACCGAATAAATAATAAAAATGAAATCACAAGACGTACGCAAGCAATTTCTGGAATTTTTCGCATCAAAAGGGCACTTAATCGTTCCTTCAGCTCCTATTGTTCTAAAAGATGATCCAACCTTAATGTTCAACAATTCAGGAATGGCTCAGTTCAAAGAATACTTTCTAGGTAACGGAACGCCAAAAAGCAACAGAATTGCCGATACGCAAAAATGTCTTCGTGTTTCAGGAAAACATAATGATCTCGAGGATGTAGGCTTTGATACCTACCACCACACCATGTTCGAAATGTTAGGCAACTGGTCTTTTGGTGATTATTTCAAAAAAGAAGCCATCAACTGGGCTTGGGAACTTTTGACTGAAGTCTACAAAATTCCAAAAGAAAATCTTTATGTTTCTGTATTTGAAGGGAATCCTGCGGAGAATGTACCATTCGATCAGGAAGCTTGGAATATTTGGAAAGAATTAATTGATGAAGACCGAATTATTCTTGGCAATAAAAAAGATAACTTCTGGGAAATGGGCGATCAAGGACCTTGCGGACCGTGTTCCGAAATTCACGTAGATATTCGTTCTGCAGAAGAAAAAGCGTTAGTTTCAGGAAAAAGTTTAGTGAACAATGACCATCCGCAAGTAGTAGAGATTTGGAACAATGTATTTATGGAATTCAATCGTAAAGCAGATGGTTCTCTGGAAAAATTGCCTGCTAAACACGTAGATACCGGAATGGGATTTGAGCGTTTGTGTATGGCTTTACAGGGAAAAACTTCCAATTATGATACTGATGTTTTTACACCACTTATTGAAAAATTAGAACAAATTACAGGGTTTAAATACACTTCAAACGAAGTTTTAAACATCAGCGACGAGCAAAACAAAACTAATATAGCTATTCGTGTAGTGGTCGATCACGTTCGTGCGGTTGCTTTTGCAATTGCTGATGGGCAGCTGCCATCAAACACAGGTGCTGGTTATGTAATTCGTAGAATTTTGCGTCGTGCCATTCGCTACGGGTTTACGTTTTTGAATACCAAAGAACCATTTATCAATCAATTGGTGGTAGTGTTAGCGAATCAAATGGGTGAATTTTTCCCAGAAATTAAATTGCAACAACAATTAGTTACGAATGTAATTCGGGAAGAAGAAGCATCGTTCTTGAGGACTTTAGATCAAGGATTGCAATTGCTGGATAAAGTTATTGAAGATGAAAAAGGAAAAACGGTAGCAGGATCAAAAGCATTTGAATTGTATGATACTTTTGGATTTCCTATTGACTTGACCGCATTAATTCTTCGAGAAAAAGGATTTGAACTAGATGAAGTTGGTTTTAACGCTTCGATGCAAGAACAAAAAACACGTTCTCGTGCCGCATCTGAAGTTTCAACCGAAGATTGGTCGGTTTTAATACCTGGAAATGTAGAAACATTCGTTGGGTACGATCAATCTGAAAGTGATGTAAAAATCACTCGTATTCGTAAAGTGGACAGTAAAAAAGATGGCGTTTTATATCAAATCGTTTTAGATAACACACCATTTTATCCAGAAGGTGGAGGACAAGTTGGAGATAAAGGAACATTGATTTCTGCCAATGAAACGATCGAAATCATCGACACGAAAAAAGAAAATAACCTGATTTTGCATTTTGCAAAACAATTGCCAGAGAATGTAAACGCTGGTTTTGTGGCCAAAGTGAATCAGGATTTGCGAAGCTTGTCTTCTAGAAATCACTCGGCGACACACTTGATGCACCAGGCTTTGAGAAGTATTTTGGGAACTCATGTAGAACAAAAAGGATCTTTGGTAAATCCAAACTATTTGCGTTTTGACTTTTCGCATTTTGCTAAAATGACAGAAACCGAATTGCAACAAGTAGAAGATTTTGTAAATGCAAGAATCCAGGAGCAATTACCACTTATCGAAAGAAGAAACATTCCTTTTGCGCAAGCAGTTCAAGAAGGAGCGATGGCACTTTTTGGAGAGAAGTATGGCGATGAGGTTCGTGCAATTAAATTTGGCGAAAGCATGGAATTATGCGGTGGAATCCATGTGAAAAACACGGCTGAAATCTGGCATTTCAAAATCGTTTCAGAAGGTGCTGTTGCGGCGGGAATTCGTCGTATCGAAGCCATAACGAGTGATGCGGTAAAAGAACATTTTGCTTCGTATGAAAATACATTGAACGAAGTGAAAACAGCTTTGAAAAATCCTCAGGATATTTTGAAAGCCGTTCATTCGATGCAAGAAGAAAATACCAAATTAGCGAAACAAATAGAAGCTTTGGTAAAAGATAAAGTCAAAAATTTGAAAGCGACTTTAATTGCTGAAATTCAGGAAATAAACGGTGTTCAATTCTTGGCAAAACAAGTGGATCTAAGTCCAGAAGGAGCAAAAGATTTGGCGTATGAACTAGGGAATTTAGGGAATAACCTGTTTCTTGTTTTGGCTACAGCCGACGAGGAAAAACCAATGTTGACATGTTATATTTCTAAAGAATTAGTAGCGGAGAAAAACCTAAATGCAGGACAAGTGGTTCGAGAATTGGGTAAATTTATCCAAGGCGGCGGTGGCGGACAACCATTTTTTGCGACAGCAGGAGGGAAGAATGTAGCTGGAATTCAACAAGCTTTGGAAAAAGCTATTGCGTTTGTAGGGTAAATATTTAAATTTATAATAATTAAAGTACTAATGAACTCTTTGTTTATTAGTGCTTTTAATTTTACGACTATCCGCAACTAGTATCAAACAATACATTTTTGCCACAGATTCAGAAGATTTTATCGGTAAAGAAAAATGAATTAAATCTATTTTTGGAAATCAGTGAAAATTTTTATCTGTAGCAAAAAAACAATGTTAATTCGTAAAGGGAAAAGTGGTATTTAATTTTTTAAATCCTTTAAAAATTGTTCAACGGATTCTTTATAACTTGCTCCAATAGGTATTTCCCTACCATTGACTTCAATTTCTGTCGTTGTAAATGCGCTTATTTTCTCGGTATTAATGATATAAGAACGATGAATTCTAATAAAAGGCTTATTAGATAATTTGTCTTCTATGTCGCTAATTTTAAATTTAGAAATAATACTTTTCCCATCATGAGTGTGGATTTTTATATAATCTTTCAGACTTTCTATATATATAATTTCTTCAATGGTAATTTTGTGATTTTTATTTCCGGATTTAACAATAATATAATTCTCCTTTTGTATTGTAATTTCCTGGGTTGAATTGATTTTGTATTCTCTTAAAAATCGTTCCATTGATTTAAAGAATCGTTCAAAAGTGATTGGTTTTAACAAATAATCTGAAATTTCTAGTTCAAAACTTTCAATAGCATAATCTCTATAGGCAGTTGTAAAAATTGTTTTTGGAGGATTTTTTAATGTCTTTAAAAAGTCTATTCCTGTAATATTGGGCATTTTAATATCTAGAAACATTAAGTCGATACATTGAGTATTTATGATTTCAAAAGCTTTTAGCGCATTACTTGCCGTAGCAACAACTTCCAATCCATCGATTTTAGCGATGTGATTTTCGATTAAACGAACTGCCAGTGGTTCATCATCGACAATTAGACATCTTATTTTCATTTTATATGATTTGTTGTGGTGATTAAAGTTACTTTAAATAAATTATTTTCGATAATTGTATTTAAGGAATAAGTATTTCCATACAACAAATCGAGTTGTTTTTGAATGTTTATAAGACCTATATTTCCTTTTGTATCCGTTTTTGGAGTTTCAAAAATTGTATTTGTAATATTAAATTCGGTAATGGAATTTTTAGTTTTTAGGTCAATCCAAATTTTTGGAGAACCACTATCTTCCCCTGCTCCGTGTTTAAACGCATTTTCTACAAGTGAAAGAAGTATTAAGGGTGGTATTACATTGTTGTTTTCTATATCAGTTTTAAAGTGTATTTCCAAGCGTTCATCATACCGCAGTTTTTCGAGTTCGATATAGTTTTTGAGCAGTTCGATTTCATTAGAAATAGAAACAAAATCTGAATTACATCGATACAAAACGTAATCTAAAATTTCAGAAAGCTTGCCAATTGCAATTGGTGTTTTAGGTGAATTGTCTAATGAAAGCGAGTAAATGTTATTGAGGGTATTAAATAAAAAATGTGGATTAAGTTGCGCTTTCAAGGTTTTAAGTTCAGCGTCGATTTTTTCTTTGTTTAATAATAATATTTTTTCTTTGTCTTTTTTATAGTCTACAAAAAGCTTCACAAACATAAAAATTGCTGCAGCAAAAAATATTGGAAAACTGTATCGGAAAACCATATACTTAATATCGGTAAAAATATTTAGGATGCTTTCTTGTACAAATGGAGGAGTTCTTACCAAAGGTTCTACAAGATAAACCGTAAAAAATCTACTTAAAACAGAAAAAATGTAAACAAATACAATTGTTAAGGCTATACAAGCAATATACTTTTTCTTGATGTAAAATTCAGGTAATAAATAGTATGCCAAGATATAAGCCAAAAGAATTTGTGATACTAAATAACAAAGATAGTAAGCTAGAGTTACTGCAAAAGGATTGCTTTGAGGTCCGATGAAATCCTGAGAAACACTTAGAGCCGCAATTGCAATCCAAAACAAAGCATGTTGCACTATTCTATTTTGAAAAAATATTTTTAAACTCATTTTTTTATTTTATGTAATCAAAAATAGAAAAATTCGATCAACATAAACCGTAAATCGACGAACAAGTACTTTTGACCTATAAATATTAGAATTTTGTGAATTAATAGCTTATGGAATTCAAATTTTAAGTTTATGTCGACAATAGAGGCTTGTTTGTCTATTAACTTTATAACACACCATTTCATCTTTCATCTTTGTACTCGAATTTAGATTTATACTATCAAATAAGAAAAGTAGAACTTAAATACAAAATAAAAAGTATAATCAAATTTTAAATCCAAAAATAAATTATCATGAGAAATGTTTGCTTATTTACCGTTTTCCTAATTGTCTTTTCTTTTTTTACATCTAGTCTAAAAGCTCAAACCAATTCCAATAGTATTTTTATAGGTATTGTAGATAGTATTAATTCTAAAATTTTAAATGAAAAGCGCAGGGTTTTAATTCACGTTCCCAAGGGAGAGGGCAAAAAATTTCCAGTATTGTATGTATTAGATGGTGATGATCATTTTGAAGCATTGGTTGGTATGATGAAACGATTGAATTTGACTGATAATTGTCCAGAGATGATAATTGTTGGTATTTCGAATGCAAATAGGAATAGGTCAAGAGATTTAACATCAACAATAGCGGATGATCCACGATTTGGACTTAGGAATACCGGTGGAGGAGATAAATTTATGGCTTTCATTGATAAAGAATTAATTCCTAAAATTGAATCAAATTACACAACAGCACCATATCGAATATTCATGGGGCATTCTGCGGGTGGGTTATTGGTTATGAATACATTATTGAAACAAAATAATCTCTTTAATGCCTATGTCGCAATAGATCCTGGGATGTTGCATGACAATAAAAAACTTTTACAAGAATCTAAAAAAATATTAACCGAGAATTCTTTTGAAAGCAAGTCTTTATTTTTGGGGATTTCAAATTATATGGGAGTAGGCATGGATACGCTAACAGTTCGAAAAGATACAGGATTTAATTCTATGATTATTCGCCCTATTTTAGAAACAAAAGATGTATTGATGGCTTCAAAATCGAATCAATTAAATTTTGACTATAAATATTATGCTAATGATGATCATAAATCAGTTGCTTTTTTAGCAGAATATGATGCGATTCGTTTTTTATTTAAAGATTTCAAGTTCGAAATGACGGATTCCTATTTTACGGATTCAAAGAGTAATCTGAGTGCTATTTTAAAGACACATTATGAAAAAGTATCTTCGCAATTAGGATATGTGATCCTCCCAGCGGAAGATTTAGTAAATAACTTTGGTTATACTGCGTTAGGAGAAAAGCAACTTGATAAAGCTTGTGATTTATTTAAATTGAATATTTTAAATTATCCGCAAAGTTTTAATGCTTTTGACTCGCTTGGGGATTATTATGTGGAAATAGGAGATAGGACAAATGCCATTGTGAATTTTAAAAAGGCATTACACATCAATGAAGTATCACAAACTAGAGACAAACTGCAAAGATTATTAAAAAAGTAATGAAAGAGTCAGAAGTTCTATGATTTTAATTGATAAATATTTGTATGAAAGATTAAATACTTAAATAAAATCCAAGTATATCAGTTTTAAAACTGGCATAGTTGGATTTTTATTTGTCTGAAAATACGCGAGTAAAGTTAGGTTATCGTTTTTTTTAAAATTCCTTTGAAGAAATTTAAATGTTGATTTAATAATGTCAATAAACATAATTTTAACAAGCTATTTTAAAACTTATTTTAGTGTGCACTAGTGAGTATATTTATTATTGGATAAATAATAATGTTACATATTTCAGGGTTAAGAAACCAAAATTTAAACAAGCAAGTATCCAATTTAATTATTGTCTAAAAGAGTTTATTTTTAACGACAATACCTTGTTTTAGTATTTTATGTGGCATTAAAATCAGATTTAAGAATAGTAGTTCAACTGAAATATGAGGCTTATAACGATGAAATTTGATGAAATATTAATAATTAGTTAGTTTCACAGACTTTTTGTACCGAAATAGTATGGTAAAATCGATCGATTGATTATGAAAAATAGAATAGTACTGCAGTTGTTTTTATCATTTTTTCTTTTAACACTTTTCTCTTGTAAAAATGATACAGAAGAAAACTCAAAATTGTTAACAAAAGTCGTAGAGACGCAGGATGACGGAACATCAGAAACAATTTTGTTTTCATACAACGATAGCAAAATCATTAGTATGGACGGTACTAATGAGCGCACAGATTTTACCTATACAGATGGTTTAATTACAAAAACAGTACTGCTGTATAAATCTAATCAGTTTCGTGAGACTATAGATTACAAATACCTCGATGGTAAATTAATCGAAGTGACTTCTTCAGAAAATTACAAGATTAAGTACATTCACAATGCAGACAGAACAGTATCCTACAATAAATTTTCATTTGATTCGGCTAATCGAGAAACTAAAATATATCATGGAACATTATTCTTTGAAAATGGTAACTTGACTAAAGATAATAGATTTTTTGATAACGCTGCTGTAGGAGTCATTTCCAATGAAATCAGAAGTTTTAATTATGATAATAAGAAAAACCCATTTAAAGATATCACCGGATATAATAGATTATTAGTTCAAAGTCAGGTTGTTTCTTCAAATAACAGTGTACTAATTGTGGAGGAGTTCAGCGTTACTAAAGACGATCAAATTACCTCTTCGGCTTCCCTAAAAAAATGCGTTTATAAGTATGATGCAGCAGGTTATCCTACGCAACAAAACGCTGAAGATGGTAGTGCTAATTCAGGTTCCTTAAAATCTGAATATTTCTATTAACTGGAGTTCACTTTTGCAACACATCTTTTCAGCTTGTAGAGCAAAAACAATAAAATTGTTAAGTAGCTCCTAAAAAAGGGTTTTGTTTCATTTATTTGCCTCAAATTATGCAAATTTGTAGTAAATAAAACGACGATGCAATTCAGAACTCAAATTCCCATTTCAAAAATTAATTATCTAATAGATTATAATTCTAAAATTTTATCTCTAGGTTCTTGTTTTGCGGTAAATATGGCGGAGAAACTTGACTACTTTAAATTTCAAAATAGCTGTAATCCATTCGGTATTTTATTTCATCCGTTAGCGATCGAAAAATTGATAGATTTCGCTGTTTCTGGAAAGCAGTTCAGTGATGAAGATGTTTTTTTTTATAACGAACGTTGGCATTGTTTTGATGTACATTCTGATTTAAGTAATTCAAATAAAGAGGAATTATTAAATAATTTGAATGCACTAATCAAATCAACAAATAAACACGTAACTGGGTTAACACATTTCATTATTACGTATGGAACTGCTTGGATTTATCGAAACATAGAAACCAATTCTATCGTAGCCAATTGTCATAAAGTTCCGCAAAAGCAGTTTAAGAAAGAATTACTTACTGTTGTAGAAATAGAAAAAAGTATTGCAAACACAATAAAATTGATTCATGCTGTAAATCCTAATTGCAACATTATTTTCACGGTTTCGCCAGTGCGTCACATCAAAGACGGTTTTGTCCAAAATCAATGGAGTAAAGCCAACTTAATTTCTGCAATTCACGACGTTCTGGATATTGAACACTGGATACTGAACACTGCATATTTTCCAAGTTACGAAATCATGATGGATGAACTTCGTGATTACCGTTTTTATGCAGAAGATATGTTACATCCCAGTCAAGTGGCAATCGATTATATTTGGAAACGTTTTAAGGAATCTTCGATTTCTGAAACTTTTTTTGCTGTGATGGATGAAGTAGAAAGTATTCAGAAAAGTCTTTCGCACAAGCCTTTCAACCCGAATTCTGAAAGTCATTTTAAATTTGAGTCTAAAGTCAGAGAAAAAATCACTAAATTAGAAGATCAATATTCATTCATGAAATTTTAATTATGCTTAAAAGAATACTTATTGGGATAGGAGTTATAGTTGGAATATTTTTATTGTTCAAATTTTGTGATTTTAAAAAAAATGATGACCAAGACATTACCTACAATACAAATCTGATTCAACAACAAATTCTAAACGTAGGAAAATTGGTTGTAACGGAAGGGCATTTTTCTGAGGTCATTACTTATAAAAACCAACAAAAATACTTAATGGACATGCTTTCTTTTGAGAAAAAAGCTTTAGTAATTGTCAATGCTGATGTTACCGTTGCGTATGATTTGCACAAAATGAAATACGATATTGATGAGGTAAACAAGACGATAACGATTGTTAATATTCCAAAAGAGGAAATTAAAATCAGTCCTGACATTCAGTTTTATGATGTAGAAGAAAGTAAATTAAATCCATTTACTGGAGATGATTACAATAAAATTAATAAATCTGTAAAAGCGAATTTAGCTAAGAAAATTGAAAAATCAAGCTTAAAAACCAATGCTCAAAATAGATTAATTAGTGAATTGTCTAAAATATTGATTCTGACCAATACAATGGGCTGGAAACTGCAATATGAAGGAAAAGTAATTGAAAGCGAAAAAGATTTTAAGCAAAAAATAAAATTATAATTTAAAAATGAACCGCAGATTCATTAATTTTAGATAACTATACTAATTAGCGAATCTGCGGTTAGTTTTTTTACGCTTTCTCCTTATCAAAAATCAAGTCTAATCCACCAGAGATTAAATGCGCTACTTCTGGTCTTTTTTGTTTTAATTGATCCAGATAAACCATTATTTCCTGCAGTAATTGAGGTTCGTTTCGGTCTTTCAAAAGTTCTGTGATTTCAACAGCTAACAACCAATCCTGTGGGTGATTTGTTTTTAGCTTTTCAAAAATTGGAACTAATGACGTTTGCATTTCTTTAGTTACTCTTATATTTCGAACCGTTTGGTATAAAATTTCAAGATCATCACGTTCCGCAGAATGTTTGGCTTTAATCGTTTTGCTAGATGGAAGATGAGAAATCAAGTCAAAACTATTCACATCAGCGGGACCAGAGAAAGCAGAAGTCACTTTCTTGCCTACAGCCATATCATAAACGCCCCATTCTGGTTGAAATAAAACGGTTTTGCCATGTGTAACTGTACAGTTTTTAAATCGTATTAGCGTGATTTCTCCTTGTAAATTTCTGGAACCTGTAATAATTTCACCTTCAACAATAATACCGCCTTCAAACTCCAGTTTAACTGTTTTAGATTCTAAAATATCGTAAGCATTTAAATCTTTTGGACTCATGTCTTCAATAGCAAGATTTATTCCTTCTAGTTTACCTATCGGGCTTCCAAAGCCTTCAGGGTGTGTCGAAGTTCCATGTCCTACTAGTTCTTTTTCTCGATAAGCCAAAGCCGTTTTTCCAGTTGTTTGTACGTAAATTGGTTTGCCTTCATGCTCAATAACCGAGCTGAAAACTCCCGAAATTTGCAAACCAGTACTCAATTCAATGGTTCCTAAAGCATTCGAGTCAATCAATTTGTTAATTCCGGATAAACCGCCCGTACGCAGCGCCATTTTATTGGCAAATTCCTCTAAA
The DNA here is from genome assembly GCA_043736705.1 of Flavobacterium sp. Lineage (GTDB taxonomy): Bacteria > Bacteroidota > Bacteroidia > Flavobacteriales > Flavobacteriaceae > Flavobacterium. The sequence continues at coordinate 10,496 of JAYTBZ010000053.1, forward strand.
ACCAAATTCAAATAAGCAAATGTAGGCGTAACATACAACTGCGGTTGGAGTTTAGTAATATCAAAATTTTGTGTAGCAGCCGAAATATCATAAGGAATTTTAGTAACCTCAGG
>JAYTBZ010000054.1:0-2141 GCA_043736705.1 Flavobacterium sp.
CTCAAAAAATGGTAAATAAAAATTCTGAAGAGAAAATCGATTACAACGACAGTATTAATATTAATAACAATAGCAATATTGATAATAATATCATTCACAGTAATATCATGACTGAAAATATTAATAACAATAATATTAACACAAATAGATCAATCATTTTTAAATCTCCGTCTACTATTGAATATTCATCCTCACTTCTTGCTTCAACTATACCGGAAGGTAAACTTAAATTACGGGCTATAAACAGCGATGACCGTTTAAAATGGGTGACGTGGCTTGCCAGTGCAATCCAAGCACAAAAATAAAAACATGTTTTTAAAAATAAAGAATTCGAAGAAACAAATATTGTTTTTTTGAATTTTTTTGACCTCTTATTTAGAACATTTAGAACGCTATACTTCACTGTGTAACGTCATAACACAAATATTACTAAAAATTTATGTCAAGATTAATTATTGTAAATTTAATCAATAAAATAAACTTTCAGAAAAAAACAGTAAAAACAAAAAATCAAAAATCTGAATCAATTCTGACAGCCCTTTTGATCAAAAAATCACAAAAAATTTATTTTGAGTTTCATCGTAATTTCTCAAAAAACAAGAAGTAATTTTGAAGTAATAAAAATCTTCACAAAAAAAACAATTATTTATCTTATCTTTATCATATCTCCTGAATCAAAAATCAACGAAAAGAGGAAATTAATTTTTGGATGTATTTCCTTGTTTCTTTCGCATAAAAAAGTCGTCACTTTTTATCTCACTTCTTAAGTGCTGTCTTATTTTTTTTATTTAAATTATCACACTTATAAAAAAAACATTCTTTCATTTCGAAATTCATCGTTGATATTCATTCATACCGAGAATACAAATGAATCTGATTCGACACAAAAGGAAACCGGATTCGACCATTCATGGTTGGACTGACTCTCACGGGCAATGCCTCTGACACTTTTTATACCTACACTTGTATATAACATAGTGTCCAATTCATAACTAAACGCCATAAAAAATAATATCATAATTTTTTTGGGACCCGATTTTGTTTGTTAGACCATCTTATCATTTCGAACCGGCAATCTTCCCCGTAATAAAAAATCGACGCCGAAAGAAAAATAGGAGGTAAATGGCGTCTGCTTACGAATTAAAGAATAGCACTGAATTTTTATACAAAATCTGAAAAATAATGAAGACACACACTTCCACTGACACACTGAACCGCACGCTCCCGTGCGGTTCCGATTCGGCTAGGACAAGGAGCACAGCGGACATCACGTTTTTTATAAAGTCTTGGAGCACGGTATTCTCTAGTGTGATTATCTGCGTGTCGACTTCTGCCAGTGTTTCTTTAATTACATAAAACTGCAGGGCCATCTCCGCAAATCGCGCCGCTACATTTGCATGGTAGTAGGATTGAAGCCAGCAGCAAATGTAGAGGCGAACAGTCCCAACACTGAACAGCAAATTAAGGCGAACAGCAAATTAACACCCAACACTAAAATATAAAAAGTAGCGACATGGTAGCTCGACATGGTAGCGAATGATGATAACAAGCATTCACAAACAAGTTTCCTAGGATATTTAGGAGGTTCCTTAATATGTTGGTGCTCAACTGATCAGGGCAGTGTCTCAACTTCAACAGCAGAATCAGAAATAAAAGCAGTGAATCATGCGTTAAGGGGAGAAGTAATTTCATGTAGAGGTATGCTTACAATGATGGGTTGGAAGCAAAATACAACAGTAATTGAAGAAGATAATAAGGCATGTGTTGATGCATCAAAAATACTTCAAATGACTAGAAACCTCAGACACCTTGAAATATCTGAAAATTGGTTTAAAGAACAAACAGACAAAGGTGTCTGTAAAATTATAAAAATAGATTCAGCCCAAAATAATTCTGACATTGGCACAAAACGTGTTAGTCAAAAAGTGTTTGATTATCTAACGAATTCAATATTAGATAGAACACACAACTATACTAAAAACAAATAAAATAAAGATGATATCTCTCGTATCGATGTATTGAATTATGTTAGTATTTACACCGTACATGTAACGTACGTTTTGGTTTTTCAGTACTTACGATTTACTCAGTATCAGTCTATGTAGCCTAGATAAATTTTGTTTTCCGTTTTTAAAATCACT
>JAYTBZ010000055.1:0-10546 GCA_043736705.1 Flavobacterium sp.
TACATTCGATTTTGGAATAACCATCTCAGATTCGCTTCCGTCCAGCAAGTTTTTTGCGATAGAGGATTGATAATCTTCGAGCATAATGACACGCTGTCCATTAATTTCTTTTAATGGATTTTCTCTCATGTCAATCATCATCTGATTGATTTCTTGCAAACCGTCCATTCCTTTTTTGGTCAATGAAACTAAATGTTCTTTATAAAACCCGTTATCTACATAAAGCTTTAGTAATTCTTTATAAACGGAGCTTCCTTTGGCTTTGGCTTGAGCTGCTAATTCGCAAATCAATAAAGTAGCCGCTACAGCATCTTTATCACGCACCGCATCACCAACCATGTATCCAAAACTTTCCTCACCACCACCTATAAATTCAAGCTCGGGGTAATCTTTTATCATTTTAGCAATCCATTTAAAACCAGTCAAACCTACTTTGCATTCTACACCGTAATTAGTAGCTAGTTCCATCATCATAGGTGTCGAAACAATCGTAGAACCCACAAATTGTTTGCCATTGATTTTGCCCGCTTTTTTCCATTGTTCTAGTAAAAAGGCAGTCATCAAGATCATCGTTTGATTTCCGTTCAATAAAACCATTTTACCATCATTATTGCGCACTGCAACTCCCAGTCGGTCACAATCAGGATCGGTTCCTACCACAATATCTGCATTTGTTTTATCTGCTAATGCTAGTGCCATTGTTAAGGCTTCTGGCTCTTCAGGATTCGGAGACTTTACCGTAGGGAAATCACCATTTGGTACGCGCTGTTCCTCTACAATATGTACTTGACTGTATCCAGCCTGAGCTAAAGTGTCGGGAACTAGTTTAATTGATGTGCCATGCAGTGAGGTAAAAACAATATTCAGATCTTGTTTAGCGTCAGCCGATGTACTAAAACTTGCGTTTTCAATAGTAGATTTGATAAAAGCTTCATCAACTGCTGTATTGATATAATGAATTAAATCTTCATTGGCCGTAAACTTGATCTGATCGTATTTTAAATTCTCAATTACATCAATAATACCTTTATCTTCTGGAGGTACAATTTGCCCACCATCTTGCCAGTATACTTTATATCCGTTATACTCAGGTGGATTGTGTGAAGCAGTAAGTACAATACCACATTGACAACCTAAATGTTTCACAGCAAAAGACAACTCAGGCGTAGGTCTCATTTCCGAAAATAAGAATACTTCAATGCCGTTAGCCGAAAAAACATCCGCCACTACTTTCGCTAAGGTATCACTATTATGACGGCAATCATACGCAATTGCTGCTTTCAATGGTTGGTTTGGAAAGGCTATTTTCATATACTCAGACAGACCTTGCGTACTTTTTCCAAGCGTATATTTATTAATGCGATTGTTTCCAACACCCATAATACCGCGCATTCCGCCGGTTCCAAATTCTAGATTCTTATAAAACCGTTCTTCCAAGTCTTTGGGAGAAGTCGTCATGATTTCTTTTATCGCCTCTTGTGTAACAGTATCAAATGTTGGGGTGAACCACTCATTAACGGCGTCCAATATATTTTGTTTGATTTCCATCGTATGTTTTTTTTAATTTTTAGGAGCTTTTTCCTGCTGTACGTTGCAATCTTTTATTCGCCGCAGCGAATAAAAGGATTTCCACTGCTATCAGGGCTAGAATTTATTCCTTTGCATGTCGTTTATCTTAACACTACAAGTTCACAATACTCGCAATTTTATAACGCTCCTCATTATTTTTGGTTCGTAAAATGATTTCGCCGAGGAATCCAGCTAAGAATAATTGTGTTCCCAAAACCATCGTAGTCAAGGCGATATAAAACCAAGGATTATTCGTCACCAGACTGTATCGCATATCATTATACATGTGGTACAATTTTGAAATACCTATATAACCAGCAAGCATAAATCCTATAATGAACATCAAGGATCCCATGGCGCCAAAAAGGTGCATCGGTCTTTTTCCAAAACGAGAAAGGAACCAAATGGTAATTAAATCCAGAAAACCGTTTACAAAACGTTCCATTCCAAATTTAGTTTCACCGTATTTTCGGGCTTGATGCTGCACTACTTTTTCTCCAATTTTTCCAAAACCAGCATTTTTTGCCAAAACTGGGATGTAACGGTGCATTTCACCTGAAACTTCAATGTTTTTTACTACAATATTCTTATACGCTTTCAAACCGCAATTGAAATCATTCAATTCCACACCCGATGTTTTTCTGGCAGCCCAGTTAAACAATTTCGAAGGCAAGTTTTTTGCTACTATAGAATCGTAGCGTTTCTTTTTCCATCCGGAAACCAAATCATAGTTGCCAGTGGTAATCATATCATACAAACCCGGAATTTCCTCTGGACTATCTTGCAAATCAGCATCCATAGTAATAATGACATCGCCTTGTGCTTTAGCAAAACCAGCATGCAAGGCCTGCGATTTTCCAAAATTTCTCATAAAACGAACGGCCTTAACATTAGGGTTGTGCTGAGCAAATCCTTCGATAATAGACCATGAATTATCGCTACTTCCATCATCTAGAAAAATGATTTCGTACGTATAATTATGAGATTGCATCACTTTAATAATCCAATTATAGAGTTCATTAAGTGACTCCTCTTCGTTAAGAAGCGGTATGAGTATAGATAAGTTCATTAATTTTTATTCTTGTGTAGATTTGCTTTTAAAGAATGCTGCCAAAATTAAACCAAAAAGCGAGCTAAAAAGGATTGTAAAAACGGAGCCTTTTAATAATTGAATAGGTGAGTAAGGATCATTTTCCTTCATTTTTGCTATAGCTTCATTGATTGAAGAAGCAGGTGCTCCTAACTTTTGCATCATGTTCATTGTATACTTAATGATTAATTCATTCACGGTTTCTTTTGCCGAAGGATCAATGACATTGAAGAGTAAAATATTAAACAAAACTGAAATTAATATTCCTATTAATGTTGCAATGAAATAAGTAGTGAATGCATTTTTAAAAGAAAAAACACCATTTAACTCTTTTTTTGTCTTAACAAGTAAAACTATACCTAAAATTAAATACGTCAAAATACTCAGTACACCAATCCACCAAGAAGTAAACAAATTAAGATCAACAGCGTATATTATTGCTGTGATTAGCGCAGAAACTATTCCTATTATAACTCCAAAAGTTATTCCGTTTTTTTTCACAATTTCGTTGATCATTTTGATTGTTTTAGAATTAATCGACAAATATAACAATTCCCAATATATTCGAAGCTAAAAATCGTTTTTTGCTATTATTTAAAAAAAGTGATTCAAAGATTTGTTTATTGAAAAATAATTGTAAATTTGCAGACTCAAAATAATAGTATAAAAACAAAAAGTTATGAGGCGTTTATACCTTTTCTGTTACAAGAAAAGCTTCAAGACAAATTATAATTAACAAATAAAAAAGATTTACAAGATGAAAAAAGGAATTCACCCAGAAAATTACAGATTAGTTGCTTTTAAAGACATGTCAAATGACGAAGTTTTTATCACTAAATCTACAGCAGATACAAGAGAAACAGTAACAGTTGACGGTGTTGAATACCCAGTTGTAAAAATGGAGATCTCTAGAACGTCTCACCCTTTTTACACCGGTAAATCTAAACTTATTGATACTGCAGGACGTATTGACAAGTTCAAAACTAAATACGCTAAACACGTTAAATAATTATAACTTGTTTTCAAAATATATCAAAGCCTTCCTTTTTGGAAGGCTTTTTTATTTTATTTATTTGAAAACTTTGTAACTTTGAAGTCAATATAATAAAATGGAAAGTTGTTTGAACAATTTATATTCAATAACTAACTGAATCAACAAATAAATAGTTTTTATGAATTACATACTTTTTGACGGTCCCGCTCGGAACGCATTATTGCCTTTTACTTTCACACGTCCTGTTGCTGATATTTTAATTGGTATTATGACCATTCGTCAAAAATGGGAAATGCGTCTGGGTTCTACCACAACTACATTAACAGAAGAGTATTTGTCAGAGAAATTTCCAATGGTTGAATTAGAGGTCAACGTGATGATTAATGCCTCTTTTTTACCCAACGATGTTTTGGCTGAAATGGTAAGTAATTTAGAACCTAATCAAGCTATTTTTAAAGGCGAGGAAGTCATTGCTTTTTATACCAATGACGAGCAAGAAGAGGTAGATTTTGATACTTACGAAATTATAGAGTACAACGAAGATTGCTTGACAGTCCAACATACATGGGATATTTTCTCCAATAATGATGCAGCTATTCGCGAGGATTTTGAATTCTTGACTGAAGATAGAAGATCACAACCTATTCCTAAAAGCGTGAATGTAATTGCTCCTGAAAATATTTTTATAGAAGAAGGGGCAAAATTAGAATTTGTTACCTTGAATGCTTCAACGGGTCCAATATACATTGGTAAAGATGCTGAAATTATGGAAGGCTCCGTAATTAGAGGCCCTTTTGCCTTATGTGAACATGCACAAGTGAAATTGGCTTCAAAAGTATATGGTGCCACAACAGTGGGGCCACATTCTAGAATTGGAGGCGAAGTAAATAATTCGGTTTTATTTGGTTATTCTAATAAAGGACACGATGGATTTCTGGGGAATTCTGTTCTGGGCGAATGGTGTAATATTGGTGCAGACAGTAACAATTCGAATCTAAAAAACAATTACGAAGAAGTAAAATTGTGGAGTTATGAAACCGAAGGTTTTGCTAAAACGGGTCTTCAATTTTGTGGCTTGATGATGGGAGATCATAGCAAGTGCGGCATCAATACCATGTTTAATACCGGTACGGTAGTAGGAGTAAGTGCTAATATTTTTGGTAGTGGATTCCCACGTAATTTTGTACCTAGTTTTTCTTGGGGCGGTGCTTCTGGTTTTACGACTTACATCACCAAAAAAGCTTTTGAAACGGCACGATTAGTGATGAGCCGAAGAAATGTCGAGTTTGATGAAAGGGAAGCGGCTATTCTAGAATATGTTTTTGAAGAAACTAAAAAGTGGCGAAAAGATTAGATTAAGATTATAAAAATAAAAAGTCATTAATGAACCGCTAATTCGCAAATTTTATAATCGCGAATTGGCGGTTTTTAGTTTCTGGCATAAAAAATTAATAATTGCTCAATTCTTTATTTAAGCTATCTTTGCACTTTTTAAAAATCTAGATTGTTTAACAGTCTAATCATCTCAAAATCTAATAATCTACAATGATTACAGTTAACGATATTTCGGTGCAATTTGGTGGTACAACGCTTTTTAGCGATGTTTCTTTTGCTATAAATGAAAATGATAAAATTGCCTTAATGGGCAAAAATGGAGCAGGAAAGTCAACGCTGCTGAAAATAATTGCAGGACAAAGTAAGCCTTCAACTGGAAATATCTCAGCACCAAAAGATGCTGTCGTAGCTTATTTGCCACAACATTTATTAACTATTGACGGTGCCACTGTGATGGAGGAAACATCAAAAGCATTTGGTGAAGTTTTTTCGATGAAAGCGGAAATTGATGAAATCAATGAGCAACTGACCATTCGTACCGATTATGAAAGTGATGCGTATATGAAATTAATCGAACGCGTTTCAGACTTGAGCGAAAAATTTTATGCTATCGAGGAGATTAATTACGAAGCCGAAGTGGAGAAAATTTTAGTCGGTTTGGGTTTTGATCGCAATGATTTTGGTCGTCAAACTTCAGAGTTTTCGGGTGGTTGGCGCATGCGAATTGAACTCGCTAAAATCCTGTTACAAAAACCAGATTTGATTTTATTAGATGAGCCTACCAACCACATGGACATCGAAAGTATTCAATGGCTGGAGGATTTTTTGATCAATCAGGCTAAAGCAGTGGTGGTTATTTCGCACGATAGAGCTTTTGTGGATAATATTACCAATCGTACTATTGAAGTAACAATGGGGCGTATTTATGATTATAAAGCCAAATATTCTCATTATTTAGAATTAAGAAAAGATAGACGCGTGCACCAGCAAAAAGCGTATGACGAGCAACAACGCATGATTGCAGATAATCGGACTTTTATTGACCGTTTTAAAGGGACATTTTCTAAAACCGATGCCGTGCAATCGCGTGTGAAGATGCTAGAGAAATTAGTTATAGTTCAAGTAGATGAGGTCGATATATCAGCATTAAAATTAAAATTTCCACCAGCAGCACGTTCTGGACAATATCCAGTAATCGTGAAAGACTTATCTAAATCCTATGGAGATCATGTAGTTTTCAAAGATGCCAATATGGTTATTGAAAGAGGCGAAAAAGTCGCTTTTGTGGGGAAAAATGGCGAAGGAAAATCTACGATGATTAAAGCCATTATGAAAGAAATTGAAATCAATGGCGGAAGCTTAGAAATTGGGCACAATGCGCAGATAGGTTATTTTGCTCAAAATCAAGCCTCGTTATTAGATGAAAATGCTACTATTTTTGAAACTATAGACGATATTGCTGTTGGTGATGTGCGAACAAAAATTAAAGATATTTTAGGCGCTTTTATGTTTCAAGGCGATGATGTTACCAAGAAGGTAAAAGTACTTTCTGGTGGAGAGAAAACCCGTTTGGCGATGATTAAATTATTACTCGAGCCAGTTAATTTGTTAATTCTTGATGAGCCTTCAAATCACTTAGATATGAAAACCAAAGACATTATAAAAGATGCTTTGCGCGATTTTGACGGAACATTAATTTTGGTTTCGCATGATAGGGATTTCCTTGACGGGTTGGCTACTAAAGTTTTTGAATTTGGAAACAAACGAGTTGTAGAGCATTTTGAAGACATCACTGGTTTCTTGGCTCACAAGAAAATGGATAACATGAAAGAGATTGAAAAGTAATTTTATTAAATTTGTAATAAATAAAAACGACTATGTTTTCAATGACACAGCCGTTTTTTATAGGCGGATTCCGGGTGGAAGTAATTCTTTGTAAACGGGATTTTTCTTAAAAAAGATCACTATTTTAGGCAAAATAGGTACGACTTTTAGTTTTCGTTCAATTGCAATTTCCATTATGTTTTTTAAAAAATCAGATAGGAATTCCTCGTCTTCATAGCCATCGGGAGTGTGTATTTTGGTGAGAAATATTTTCTTTTCTTGAAAGGAGTATTCCACTGTAACTAATCCTTGTGCAGTTGTGGTTTCGAATTGTCTTGAAAAAGCATTGTCTTTAATTTCCATGGGAATCGTGTTGCTACTACTGCATTGGTACTTCGACCAAAAGTATTTTTGATTGGGAATTGATTCCAATGTCAAAGGCATCAAAATTGGTAATTCCCATGGCATCTCTTGCCTTTAAAATTTGATTATTAACCGTTATTTCGCCTTCAATTAAAAATAAATAAACACCATTATTAGGAATTTGAACCCGATACGTTGGGTTGCTATTGCCATCAAATATTCCTAAATGAAAAAAAGTTTTTTGGTATACCCATAGCGCATTACCATCATTTTGATCCTTTGGTGAAACAACGTTTACAAAGGTATTGATTTGATTTTCAATATCAAATGATTTCTGGTCGTATCTAGGTGCTACTTCCTCAGTATCAGGAAAAACCCATAATTGTAATGTTTTTGCATGTTCTGTAATACTAGCATTCATTTCAGAATGTTCTACACCACTTCCAGCACTCATGACTTGCACTTCGCCAAAACGAATAATGCCTTCATTTCCCATACTGTCTTTGTGCATCAAACCGCCTTCGAGCGGTATGGTAATAATCTCCATATTGGCATGACCGTGGGTCCCAAAACCAGCTCCAGCAGCAATGGTATCGTCATTTAAAACACGTAATTTTCCAAATTGTACACGTTCTGGATTGAAATAATTGCCAAAAGAAAAAGAAAAATTGGCTTTAAGCCAGCCGAAATCAGCTGTACCTCTGGTGTTGGCTTTGAATACTTGTGTAATCATAAAGTAATGCTAATATAAAGTTGATAATAGACGTAGTTCAGATAAAAAAATTAATTTTATATCTTACAAAATTCACCATAAAAAAGCGAAATGTTGTTATAAAATCGTTAAAACAGTTATGAGTAAAATCCCCGTTTATTTAATGCCAGGATTGGCAGCCAGCGCTTTAATTTTTGAACGAATTGCACTTCCAAAAGATACATTTGAAACCTACTTTTTAGAGTGGGAAATTCCGTTAGATAACGAATCCTTGACAAATTATGCCAAGCGGATTGCCGAGAAAATCAAACATAAAAATCCAGTCTTAATGGGCGTTTCTTTCGGAGGTATACTAGTTCAAGAAATGTCAAAACATCTCGAGGCTCGTAAAGTACTTATTATTTCGAGTGTGAAAAGCAAAGTAGAGTTTCCGCGAAGATTGAAACTTGCCAAAACAACTAAAGCTTATAAACTAATTCCGATGAGTTTGATTTTGAATATGGAGACTTTGGCTAAATTTTCCTTTGGGGAAAAAGTAAACCAACGTCTTAGGTTATATGAAAAGTTTTTGTCTGTTCGGGATATTCGGTATCTCAGTTGGGCCGTAGAGCAAGTTGTTTTATGGGACAGAACGGTTATTGATGAAAAGGTAATTCACATTCACGGCGATATGGATGATGTTTTTCCGATTAAAAACATTAAAGATTGTATCGTGGTTAAGGGTGGCACACACATTATGATTTTGAATAAATACAAATGGTTAAATGAGAATTTACCACGTATAATCATTGAGGGCAGTGTTTTGTAAGGGCTGAATAAGGAGAGGATGCTATGTTTGCAACTATTTTTTTGTTTGTCACCAATAAAATTACCTGTGATTTATTACAGTAGTCGCATTTTGCTTTAAAAGAGAGTGTTACTATATAGTTTTTTTTTAATAACCGCAGGATAGACATAAATAGAGGTAAAATCAAGGCTTGTCGATTAAACTTAATTTGGAATTTAGGGGTTTAATAATTCCTTCAAAAAGGGTGTAGCTAAAAGCAAATGCCGCATCCTTAGAAATTTTTATTTTATTCTGATTTTTGATTCGGTTTATGTTGACTACATTTTTATTTTCGTCTATAAAATATGCGGCTGGCATTCCTAAGGTGTGTTTTAAAGTGGCCACTATTTTAACATCATTCCTGTAGGCCTCATTTGCGTAGCAAATCTTAATTTTAGAGTTGAACTGATTAACAGTTTTCTTTAAATTTTGCCGCTTATCCCAAAACACAACAACAATTTGTAAATCATTCGCATATTTGTTGGCAAGTTCATTCAAAGCTGGAGCATCTCCTTTGTTGCGAACGCACCAACTGGCGTAGGTGACTAATAAAATTGGTTTTTTTATTTTGTTTAAGACGATTTTTTTAGAATTATATCCTTTTATGGTAAAATCATCGAACCGAGTGCCGTTGAGTTTGTACTGAACTAATGAATCAAATATACGCTTCCCTTCATCAAAATCCTTCTTTTCAAAGGCTGCTGTACTTGCTAAACGATAAGATTTAATATTAAGTTTTACGGCATCAGAAAAGTAGACAATGCTGTCTTGTGCATAATTGCTAATAGAAAATAATAAAAATAGTATAATATGTAATTTTATCCTCATAATTTTTACTATATGACATAAAAGTATCTTTATTTATTAATTAGCATCTATAAAATCGTTATACAACCAAAAAAAACGATAAAAAGTAGATTTCATAAAAAAACCACCTACAATTGTAAGTGGTTCATAATTAATCTGTTGAACGTGTGTTAAATTTTCTTCATTTGCTCTTTCATCATCACGATTTGCTCTTTTAGCATATTTTGTTTGTCTAACTTTTTGGCTTCATTCAATAAGGTAGTTGCTTCAAGTTTTCTGCGGCGTGTCATAGCAACACCTGCGAGGTTTAATTTGGCTACAGCCAAATCCATATCCATAGATAATCCTAGTTCAATAGCTTTTTTGAAATATTTCTCCGCTTGATTGATGTTGGTTTGAGAAAGCATGATGCCGTGCAGGTAATTGAAGTAGCCTTGTTGCTTTTGAACCAAAGCGGTTTCTGGTTTTTTGATATAAGCCAACCATTTTTTAGCGCCTTCAAAATCTTGTTTTCTAAGTTTTAAGAAAGCCAATAAAATAAATTCATTTTTGAAGTATAGGAAAATGGGTATGGCACTCAACACAATTAGGAAAATTCCATTACCAATATTACTTTCTGTAAATTGCCAAATGCCAGTAGCGATGATAAGTCCGGCGATAATAAGTTTAATATTTCTGTGAAACATAGCAGGTTTATTTTAAGATCACAAATATAGTAAAATGAATTGAAAATATTTTTACAAAAGGGCTTGTGAGAAAAAAAAGTCTTTGTATATTTGCACTCGGTTTTAGAATAACAGTTATTCATAAACAGGAGGACATATAAATAAGATTTTAAAGATACAAAGCAATGAGCAAAAGAACGTTTCAACCATCGAAAAGAAAAAGAAGAAATAAGCACGGATTTATGGACAGAATGGCTTCTGCTAATGGAAGAAAAGTTCTTGCGCGTAGAAGAGCAAAAGGAAGACATAAATTGACTGTTTCTTGTGAACCAAGACACAAAAAATAATGTTTGTATAAACA
>JAYTBZ010000056.1:0-2122 GCA_043736705.1 Flavobacterium sp.
ACAAGTCATCATTCACAAGTTAGTTGATGGCGTTTTTTATTCCAGTATAATTTGCGAGAGAGATAAAATTGAGGAAATTATCGATGCTAGAACTTCGGATGCAATTGCTCTGGCGCTACGTTTCAATGCTCCAATTTTTACCTATAAAAACATTTTGGACAAAGCAGGAATATACCTCAAAGCAAATCCATTAGAACCCAATAAAGACTCACAAGAAATTGATGACGTATTGTCTAATCCTGAAACCTTTGGCCGTGAGGAAGAAAGCAATCAATCTGGAGCAACCTATTCTAAACACAGTTTGCAAGAATTGAATGAATTATTAGACCAAGCCGTGTCGCAGGAAGATTATGAGAAAGCTGCTAAAATTAGAGATGAAATTTCAAAAAGATAATTTTAGTCTTTCACTTCATCACGATATTCTTGATAATGAAACAATTGAATATTAAAAAATTATGATATAGTAAAAAATGCTATTTTATTTATTTTTTATTTACTTCTGTCATAAAAAATTAATATATGAAAACAAAAATTTTCGGTGTTGTTGCGTCGCTATTCATCTCAACAGTTGCATTTTCGCAAGATTATTATCTCCACTGCGGAAAAATCCTTAATACTCTTTCTGGAAAAGAATTATCCAACCAAACGATAGTTGTTTCTAAAAACAAAATCATAAAAATTCAAGATGGTTTTATTGTTAAAACCAGACCCGAAGACATTGAAATTGATCTCAAAAACAAGTATGTACTCCCTGGTTTGATCGATCTTCATGTTCATATTGAAGGCGAACAAAATACAAAAAGCTACTTGTCAAAATATTTGGAAAACGAGGCCGACATCGCTTTTCAGGCAGTTCGTTGTGCCGAAATTACGCTTTTAGCTGGCTTTACAACGGTACGCGATTTAGGCGGAACTGGTGTTAATATTTCAATACGAAATGCTATTAACAAAGGAGTAGTTAAAGGCCCAAGAATCTTCACTGCAGGGAAAGCTATTGCCACTACAGGCGGACATGCTGACCCAACGAACGGAAGCAACCGAAAACTCGTTGGAGATCCTGGCCCACACGAAGGCGTAATCAATTCTCCCGAAGAAGCTGTTAAAGCAGTACGAGAACGGTACAAAGAAGGAGCCGATGTAATCAAAATTACTGCCACGGGAGGCGTTTTAAGCGTGGCAAAAAGCGGTAAAAATCCACAATTTTCATTAGAAGAAATCAAAGCCATTACTACAACTTCCAAAGATTATAATATGTTAACTGCAGCTCACGCACACGGTGATGAAGGAATGCAACGAGCCATACTTGGCGGCATAAAAACCATTGAACACGGCACTTTTATGAGCGAAGAAACTATGGAATTAATGAAAAAGTATGATGCGTATTTAGTGCCAACGCTCACTGCCGGTAAAGAAGTAGAGAAAAATGCAGAGATTAACGGATTTTATCCCGAAATAGTAGTGCCTAAGGCTAGAGAAGTAGGTCCGCAACTTAAAGCTACATTTGCAAAAGCATACCAAAAAGGAGTAAAAATCGCTTTTGGAACAGATGCGGGAGTTTATCCTCATGGTATTAATGCTAAAGAATTTGGCTACATGGTAGAAGCTGGAATGCCACAGTTAGCAGCCATTCAATCAGCAACAATAACTAATGCTATGTTGCTGGGTATGGGAAATGAAATAGGACAAATCAAAGAAACCTTTCTGGCAGATATTATTGCGGTAAATGAAAATCCGTTGCTTACAATTTCAACACTTGAAAAAGTTATTTTTGTGATGAAAGACGGAAAAATATATAAAAACTAGATCGATTACCATTTATAGAACTGTAGCACAATGAAGCAATATTTAGACTTAGTACAACACGTTATGGAAAACGGTTGTCAAAAAGGAGATCGTACCGGTACTGGAGCAAAAAGCGTGTTCGGTTATCAAATGCGTTTTAACTTGCAAGAAGGTTTTCCTATGGTTACTACTAAAAAATTACACCTAAAATCGATTATATACGAATTGCTTTGGTTCCTAAAAGGAGATACCAATATAAAGTATTTACAAGAAAATGGAGTTAAAATTTGGGATGCTTGGGCTGATGCCAATGGCGATTTAGGACCCGTTTATGGCCAGC
>JAYTBZ010000057.1:0-10506 GCA_043736705.1 Flavobacterium sp.
GCCGTACATCATTTGGTTTTTACAGATGAAAAACTAGAAGGTTTTGACAGTCGTTATAAAGTTTCGCCTCCATTAAGAGCTGAAATAGATAGAAAAGCACTGTTGAAGGGAATAGAAGATGGCACCATTGATATGATTACATCCGACCATAATCCGATAGATATTGAACACAAAAAAATGGAATTTGATGGTGCTAAAAATGGAACAATTGGTATGGAAAGCGCTTTTGGTGCTTTAATGACCGTTTTACCATTAGAAACTATAATAGATAAATTGACTGCCGGAAAAACAATATTCGGTATTGCAATAGAACCGATTAATGAAGGCGCAAAAGCAAATATTACCTTATTTAATCCAGATCCAAAAAGTACTTTTACAAAAACATCTATTTTATCCAAATCCAAAAACTCCGCGTTCTTGGAAACAGAAATGAAAGGAAAAGTATATGGCATTATCAATCAAGGAAAAATAATTTTAGCATAGAAAATGAATAATAATAATAATAATAATAATAGTTCTGAGTCGGGAAAAACTGCCGCAATAACAAGCTATATTTTAGGAATTGGAGTATTTATAGCAATGTCTATGAACTCAGAAGACAAAAATACGTTTGCTTCGTTTCACATTCGCCAAGGGCTTGGACTTACACTAACTTTTATATCCTTGGGATTAATTATCAGCAATTTTGACAGCTTAATGATTTCGGCTCCCATGTGGATTTTCGTTTTTATTTTATGGTCGTATGGCATTACTAGCGCAATAAAAGGCGAAACAAAACCGGTTCCTTTATTGGGTTCCTACTACCAAAAATGGCTTTCAAACATATCCTAATTGATAAAAGATTGCTACGTATCGATTTTTGATTACAAAATTAGAAAACCAAAACTGAGACTTTTTTTTTGAATGCAGCATTTTTTAAAATAGAAAACTGCTACTGAAAACTTATTACTACGAACTGATCACACTACCTATGAATTTATCTTTAGAATACAAAATACAAGAACCTAAAATTAAATTAGATAAAAACCCACTCCTACTTCTATTACACGGATACGGCAGCAATGAAGCTGATCTATTTTCATTTGCTTCAGAACTTCCAGAAGAATACTTTATAATCTCAGCTCGCGCGCCTTATGATATGCAATACGGAAGTTATGCTTGGTACTCCATCAACTTCGATGCAGATGAAAATAAATTTTCAGATCATGAACAAGCTAAAGTTTCTCGCGATTTAATTGCTAGATTTATTGATGAGTTGATTGAAGCATATCCTATTGATGCAAATCAAATTTCACTTATTGGCTTTAGCCAAGGCGCAATATTAAGTTACGCAGTAGCTCTATCCTATCCTGAAAAGGTTCAGAAAGTGGTAGCAATGAGCGGGTATTTGAATCAAGAAATCATAGCCGAAGATTACCTGAAAAACGACTTTACTAAACTGAAAATATTTGCTTCACACGGTACAGTTGATCAAGTTATTCCAATTGATTGGGCTAGAAAAACTCCAGCAATTGTAGAGAAGTTAGGAATACAGCTTACTTACAAAGAATATCCTATTGGACATGGAGTTGCACCACAAAATTTTTATGATTTTAAAAACTGGCTTCAGGAAAAATAGTTTTCAGTAATCAATCACAGTTTTCAAGATACAATTTCTGAAAACTGCGATTGTTTATTTATTTCTGATACAATAAGGATTGATTTACTTCGAATGAAATACTATCATCTGTATTGACAAAATATTTCAATATAACTTCTCCCCAAATTTCTCCATCACTAAAATCAGCAATTATCCATCTGTGGTTTAAGATTCGTACTTTATTAATAATGAATTTATTCATTCCGATTTGGTCCTGACCAGTGTAGGGATTCCCTTTTGGATTGGAATTGTAATCCAATAATTTTTCAGTAACAACTGGGATTAATTTTTCGTATTGAATTATTTTCTCTGAACTTCCAGAGTCAAAATAGTTTTGGGCATTTTCATTTTTGTCCAAAGAAAAATAATTCGCATCTACCAACTGATTGTTTACTAAAGCGATGCTATCTCGTAATTTTTTTGTTGTTTTTGCATACCTATTTTGCTCAAAATCAACTTGCTTACTCAAAAACATATAAGTAAAAACAGAAGAAAGAACGGCTAAAATAGTGATGTAAAGTAAAAAAGATTGTTTCATTTTAAATAGAATTATAATGTGATTTCTAAATTGTCATACGCTAGAAAAACATTTTCTGGAAGTTCTTTTTGAACCTCGTCATGGTATCCTAAAATATGACTAATATGTGTTAAATATGTTTTTTTGGGTTGCACCAAAGTTACAAAATCTAGTGCTTCTTTCAAATTGAAATGCGTATCGTGTGCTTCTTCACGTAAGGCATTTATAACCAATACGTCTAGGTTTTTAAGCTTATTTATTTCACTTTTTTCGATAGTTTTAACATCTGTCAAATAAGCAAAATCATCAATTCTATACCCAAAAACTTGAAGATTACCGTGCATAGCATTTACAGGAATTATTTTTTTATCACCAAAAGAAAAGGATTCATTGTTCACTACTTCATGGGTAGCTACAGAAGGAGCACCTGGATACTTGTTTACAGTTTCAAAAACGTATTCAAAGCGACTTTTCAAGTTATCAATCACTCTTTGATGGGCATAAATTGGAATTTCCCCTTGTTTAAAGTTAAACGGCCGAATATCATCGATACCAGCGGTATGATCCGCATGTTCGTGTGTAAACAAAATCGCGTCTACTTTTTGGCAATTTGAAGCAAGCATTTGCTGTCTAAAATCAGGTCCACAATCAATGATTAAAGAATTATTCTGCCAAGAAATCCAAACGGATACTCGCAATCTTTTATCTTTAGAATTACTACTCAAACAAACGGGATGGTTACTCCCAATAACTGGAATCCCTTGTGAAGTACCAGTTCCTAAAAAATATACCTTCAATGTTATCGCTTTTATTTACAAAAATAGGGTTAATTATCTTTCATTAGAAACGTATTTCATTAACTTTACAAATTATTAGCCATATTAAAAGAAAATGGATACAGAAATAAAATTAAAAGGTGACAAAGTCATCGAACAAATCCCTTCGATTAAAGACAAAGCACTGCGTATCAATTTAAATGAAAATATTTACGGAACTTTTGCAGAAATTGGAGCTGGTCAAGAAACTGTAAGACATTTTTTTAGGTCTGGTGGCTCCTCCGGGACTATTGCAAAAGCAATGTCAGCGTATGATAAAGACTTTAGTGATGCCGTTTATGGAGTTGAAGAAGACGGTCGCTACGTGACAGAAAGCCGGCTCAAAAAGATGCTATCTCATGAAGTAAATTTGATTGAGAAAAGATTGAGTCGAGAAAAACATCCTAATAAAATGTTTTTTAGTTATGCCAATACAGTTGCAACGATCGACTTTGCCAAACAATTTAAAGGTCACGGTTGGGTAGGAATTAGTTATCAAATTGAGCCTGATGAAGATTATAATGAAATTATTATTCACATTCGATTTAAGGAAACAGATGTCCGCTTGCAACAAGAAACACTTGGTATTCTTGGAGTAAATTTAATTTACGGAGCCTATTACAAATACAATGATCCCAAACGATTATTGCGTTATTTATACGATCATTTAGACAAAGATCAATTAGAAATAGATACTATAAATTTTTCAGGACCTCGTTTTGCTGATGTGGATAATCGTTTGATGAGTTTACAATTAGTAAAAAACGGAATGACTGATGCAGTAATGTTTAATCCCGATGGAAAAAACATTCTTCCTGCAGCAATTTTGTACAAAAAAAACATCCTTGCTTTTAGAGGAAGTTTTCGTCCCGTTACTAAAGTGAATATGGACATGTATGAGAAATCTTTAAAAATGTTCTTGAACGAAAACAAAGTTGAAAAAGAAAACACATTAGTTGTATTCGAGATAACGTTGTCTAATCTTCGCTCTGATGGAGAAATTGATGAACGAGACTTTATGGATCGAGCAGAATTATTGTGCTCTTTAGGTCAAACGGTAATGATTTCAAATTTCCAAGAATATTATAAAGTAGTAGAATATTTTTCTAACTATACCAAGGCCAGAATGGGATTAGCAATGGGTGTAAATAACCTTATCGATATTTTTGATGAGAAATATTACCGCCATTTAAGCGGTGGAATTTTAGAAGCTTTTGGAAAATTATTTTACCGTGATATGAAAGTTTTCTTGTATCCAATGATTGGAGAAAATGGCGAAATCATCAATTCTGATAATTTAAAAGTACATCCTAGAATGAAAGAATTGTATAAGTTCTTTAAATTCAACGGAAAAGTAGTTGACATTAATGACTACGACCCTTCTATTTTAGAGGTATTTTCTCGCGAAGTCCTTAATATGATCAACCACGGAAAACCAGGTTGGGAAATCATGCTTCCGTCTGGAATTGCAGAAATTATAAAGGAGCACCAACTTTTTGGCTACGACCCCAATAAGGTTTTGAAAGAAATTAACTTATAGGTTCCCTAACTATTTGTATACTAAATCCTTGATTGAACAAACAATCAAGAATTTTTTTTATCTTTAAACATATTCAATTTTTTTAAATACAACAACTGAAAAAAAATTTGCGTGCTAGAAAGTAACCTAGAGGACTTCGAGAATTACAATGGATTCATTTATCAATGATTCATTTGCACTAATATTATGAATAAATGCCGATCGAAAACATATCTTAAAGCTACATTACCAACAAGCGAAATAATTGGTACGATTGGCGTAAGTGGAAGTTCAGTAGAAAATGATCATACAGTTGAAGAAGCTAAAGCTTTAGCCGTTTAAAAAATATTTCCTAATCAAAAAGCCATGTTTAAAGTAATTTAAAACATGACTTTTAGAATTAAGGAGAATTTTACTTTAAAATTTGAGCAGCATGCGCCTTTGTTTTAACATCTGAAATGACTTCTTCAATAATTCCGTTTTCATCAATTACAAACGTGGTTCTGTGAATGCCATCATATTCTTTTCCCATAAATTTTTTAGGTCCCCAAACTCCAAAAGCTTGTATTACGGACTTATCTTCATCTGCGAGTAGCGGAAAAGGAAATTCGTATTTGTCTTTGAACTTGGCTTGAGCCTTTGCAGCATCTGCACTTACACCTAAAATTTCGTAATTATTGGCCTGAAAACGATCAAAATTATCTCTTAAATCACACGCTTCGGCAGTACATCCCGGCGTATTCGCTTTTGGATAAAAGAAAACCACTAATTTTTTACCGGCGTAATCTGCTAATTGATGTAATTTTCCATCTTGATCTAATGCTGAAAAAGCGGGAGCTTTATCTCCTTTTTTTAATGTTGTCATAGGTTTTTATTAAAATGTTTTACAAGATATTTATCTGTTTTTAGGAAACGCTCTGCCCCAAATGGAAATGAAAAGCCCGGACTGAAAAAGCTGATTTTTTGTTGATTATAAAGAGCGACCAGCAGGAAGCTCCTTTATAAACTTAGAAAAAAAGGCATTTGAAGGAGGACTTGTAATGCACAGCTGGATTAGGCACAAACTAAAATTTGTACTATTTTTACAATTATAAAAATACAAAAATGAATAAGCAAGAGCGTGTAACGTTTGTTATAAATACGTTAAAAGAGTTTTATCCATCAATTCCTGTTCCGCTAGATCACAAGGATCCTTATACTTTGTTGATTGCAGTTTTACTTTCGGCTCAATGCACGGATGTTCGCGTGAATCAAATTACGCCACTACTTTTTGCTAAGGCAGATAATCCTTATGATATGATAAAAATGTCTGTGGAAGAAATAAAGGAAATTATTCGCCCTTGTGGCTTATCGCCAATGAAATCTAAAGGAATTCATGGTTTGTCCCATATTTTGATTGAGAAACATGGTGGAGAAGTTCCTCAAAGTTTTGAATTTCTGGAAGAATTACCAGCTGTAGGACATAAAACAGCTAGTGTAGTGATGTCTCAGGCATTTGGCGTTCCCGCTTTTCCTGTAGATACACATATTCATAGATTAATGTACCGCTGGAATTTGACCAATGGAAAAAATGTGGCACAAACAGAGAAAGATGCTAAACGAATTTTTCCAGAGGAACTGTGGAATGACTTACACTTGCAAATTATTTGGTACGGAAGGGAATATTCTCCAGCTCGTGGTTGGGATTTAGATCAAGATATTATCACCAAAACGGTAGGCCGAAAAACTATCATCAACAACTACTTGAAGAAACAGATGAACAAATAAAAAACTCCCAATAAAATGGGAGTTTAGCATACTAGTTAGCGATTATTTCGAAACTTTTATTATCTATTTTTATGATGCTCAGCGCTTTGGAATAGCTTAATAAGAAAGAAATTGTTTCTTTTGTAGGTTTCCTATCTTTAGAAAACACTGTTTTTTTAGAGTAAATTTTTGCCATAGAGTTATAAATTTTCTTTTTTATAACAACGCAGCAAGTTTAAACATATTGTTAATTGGTCAAAACAATTTGGTGTTTGTCAATTACTTTTCTCAAATTCATCAAAGCGTAACGCATTCGACCTAAAGCGGTGTTGATGCTGACTCCTGTAGATTCTGAAATTTCCTTAAAACTCATATCTTGATACATTCGCATCACCAAAACTTCTTTTTGATCTGCAGGAAGACCTTCGATTAGCTTTTTTAAATCCATTTCTACTTGTTCCGAAATTATTTTATTTTCGATTGTTTGACTGTCATCTGACATTATAGAAAAAATAGAAAACTCTTCAGTTTCCCTAAACATAGGCATTTTTTTTGTTTTCCTGAAATGATCGATAACTAAATTATGCGAGATTCGCATGACCCAAGGCAAAAATTTACCTTCTTCATTATAGGAATTGGATTTTAAAGTTTTTATTACTTTGATAAATGTGTCTTGGAAAATATCGTTGGTAATATCTCTATCTGGAATTTTAGAGTAAATAAAACCATAAATTTTTGATTCGTGCCTTTTGATTAATTTAGCTAAGGCATCTTCATTACCTGCAACATAATCTTTTACCAATGAAGAATCTGGTAGTTGTATATTAACCATAATTATACTTTTTAGTTTTAAAATAAATAAGAGATGTCTCTAAAAAGTAGTTTTAAATTATAGGCTGTTTTTTTTAGGTTTATTGAATTCCAAATTAACTAATTATTGTTTTATTATACAAGTAAAATTAGTAAAAATAACATACGAATAGTTAAATATGTTAAAATTTTTATTTTTTGTTTATAATTTCATTCCAAATACTATGCCGATGCATAAAATAGAACAAATCATTATAGATTATTCATAAAAAACATCAAAAAGTCAGACTATTAATAACCTTAAGTCAGACTTTTTAATGTTCTAAGTGCTTGAAATTGTTTTTGAATTTTTATTGATACACTTTAATGTAATCGATAATAAAGTTTTGAGGAAGTATTGAATCATCAACTTCTGGACCTCCAAAATTTCCTCCAATTGCCATATTTACAATAATATAAAAAGGCTGGTTGTATGGCCAGATTGCCTCTGTTTTATTCTCCGGCTGAAAGGTATAAACTAACGTATCATCTACAAAAAAATCGATTTTTTCTTTGGTCCACTCCATCGCGTACACATGAAAACCTTCCTCGATGTTATCAAATCTGGTTTTCTTAGTATTAATAGTATTTCCGTGACTGTCTTGAGTGTGCAAAGAGGTAAAAACCATGTTTGGTTCTTTTCCTACATATTCAAGAATGTCTATTTCACCACATTTAGGCCAACCTACCTTATCAATATTAGAACCTAACATCCAGAAAGCTGGCCATACACCCTGACCAACAGGCAGCTTTGCTCTGGCCTCAAAACGACCATATTGAAATTCTTTTTTACCTTTTGTAGTAATACGTGTAGACGTGTATGTATCCCCTTCCTTTTTTGCAGTAATGGTCAATTGATTTTTAGAAATGTTGTGGTTAAGTTTGGTGTACATTTGACGTTCATTGTTGCCCCAACCACAATTAGGACAGCCATTTCCAAGTTCAAAATTCCAACTTTTTTCATTTAGTGTTGCCCCTTTGAAATTTTCCTCCCATACCAGTTTACGCTTGCTTTGTTGAGCATAAGAAAAATTGATTACAAGCAATATCAGTATTATTTTTTTCATTTTCGTTTAATTAGCAAATTGAAAATTACCTTCTAATTTTGTTATTGAACTTCCGCCTACAAATACTTTAAAATCTCCGGCTTCGGCTTCCCATTTTCTATTAGCGGTAAAGTATTCAATGGTTTTTTCGTCGATTGTAAAAACTACTTTTTTAGTTTCATTAGGTTGCAACTCCGTTATTTCAAAACCTTTCAGTTCCTTCACAGGTCGCGTAACACTACCTATTAAATCTCTGATATATAATTGCACGACCTCTTTCCCTGCAACACTTCCAGTATTTTTTATAGTTACTGACACTTCGATTTTACCACTTTTAGCAAATGAGTTCGATGATAGTTGCAAGTTTGTATATTCAAATTTAGAATAACTTAAACCGTGACCAAAAGGGAACAATGGAGTGTTTTTTTCATCGATATAATGCGACCAAAATACGCTTTCTGGTTCATTCATAATTGGTCTTCCTGTATTTTTATAATTATAATACAAAGGAAGCTGTCCTACATTTCGAGGGAAAGTCATTGGTAATTTCCCACTTGGGTTATAATCACCATATAAAACTTGAGCAATCGCATTACCACTTTGCGTTCCTAAATGCCACCCTTCAACAATTGCGGGAATATTTTCAGCGGCCCACGGAATAGCTAGGGGGCGACCGTTATTTAAAACCAAAACTATATTTGGATTGACTTTATAAATGGCTTCCAATAATTCTTGCTGAACACCTGGCAAACCAATATCCGACCTGCTTCTCCCTTCGCCAGACTGCAAACCATGTTCACCTAAAACCATCACCACAACATCCGCTTGTTTCGCTACCGCTATGGCTTCTGCAAATTCACTTTTATCCGTGGTATTGATTTTTGTTTCCCAAATAAATTGGGTTCTACCTACCGTTACATCAGCTCCTTTTGCATAGCTAAGCTGATTACCCGTATACTTTTGCATCCCTTCTAGAACCGAAATTGCTGTATTATCATCTGCAGCGATTCTCCAACTTCCTAAGGGACTTGTTTTGTCATTTGCCAAAGCACCAATTAATGCTATTTTTTGTCCTGTTTTTTTAAGTGGAAGCAAATCATTGTCGTTTTTAAGGAGAACAATCGATTTTTTTGCAATATCTAAAACTACTTCTTGAAATTCTGGTTTACCAACGGTTGTTAGTTCTCGATTTTCATCACAATATTTATATGGATCATCAAACAAGCCGAGTTCAAACTTTACTTTCAGAATACGTCTAGCAGCATCATCAACAAGACTCTCTTTTACTTTTCCTTCCTTCACTAAAGCCACTAAATGATCTACGTATGCACTAGATTCCATATCCATATCGCTACCCGCATTAATAGCTATTTCAGCAGCATGCTTATTGTCTTTAGCAAATCCGTGAGCCATCATTTCGCTTATAGAACCCCAATCAGAGACTACAAAACCATCAAAATTCCAATCCCTTTTTAATACTTCCCTTTGTAAATAAGCGTTCCCAGTTGCTGGAATACCATTCAACTCATTGAAAGAATTCATAAACGTTCGAACACCTGCATCAGCAGCTGCTTTGAATGGTGGGAAAATAGTGTTTTGCAATTCTGATTCGCTAATATCAACCGTATTGTAATCCCTTCCAGATTCTGCGAAAGCATATCCAGCAAAATGTTTAGCACATGCTAAAATAGTATTAGTTGCTGCTAAATCCTCACCTTGAAAACCTTGTACGCGCGCAACAGCAATTTTACTGCCTAAAAAAGGATCCTCGCCAGCGCCTTCCATGACACGACCCCAGCGTGCATCTCGAGCCACATCGACCATAGGTGCAAAAGTCCAATTCAATCCTACAGCAGCTGCTTCTTCTGCGGCTATTGCTGCCGATTTTTTTATGGCAACTAAATCCCAGCTTGCCGCTTCTGCTAGCGGAATAGGACTAATGGTTTTGTATCCATGAATTACATCAAAACCAAAAAGTAATGGGATACCCAGTCGGGTTTGCTCTACCGCGATTTTCTGTAATGCTTTAACGTCTTTAACGCCTTTTACATTTAACATTGATCCTACTAAACCTTTTTTTAGGTCTTCGTATTTTTTAGCAGCTTGACCCTCTTTTGGTGTAGGTCCAGTTATATCCCAAAATCCATTATACTGATTAAGTTGGCCTACTTTTTCTTCTAATGTCATCAATCGAAGTACAGAATCAACCCTTTTGTCTAACAAATTATTTTTTGAGAGAGAAGTAGATGGTTGAATGGTTTTTTTACTACAAGCAATTAGAACAAATAGACTGCTTAATATTACTAGAAATGATTGCTTCATTTGTATTTTTTATTAAAGCAAAAGGCAGGCCTAAAAACCTACCTTTTACTAAT